>DATLIF010000583.1:0-7061 GCA_035539575.1 Fimbriiglobus sp.
CGGGCCGAACCACAGGCTCCGCACGTCCCGCGGGCCGCCGGTGAGAAGGAGCATGTCGGCCTTTCGGGCGTGGTGCAGGCCTGAGTGGGGCGTCCACCTCACCCCCGTCCCCCTCTCCCAGGGAAGGGGGGACGGGGCCCAAGAAGAGCGGCTCACGAGCCAGGTTACAACACGAGGGCGGTGCCCATCTCGTCATTATGGGCACATGCTGCCGCCCGCTACACAGCCACTGAACCGACACTAAGAATCGGGTGAGCCTGAGTGGGCTACGGGCTCAGCGGCCCGGGGGTTGCGTGTCCCCGGGCCGCCGCGCTTGACGCCCCGCCTACGAGAGCGGGCCGGCGGGGGCGCCAACTCCTTCACCGTCCCCGCCCGCTCGGCCCACGGCCCCCTCGACCGGTGGGTCTCACCCGCCACCGGAGTAACAGGAAACCGGGCAGTGACCCGACAGCGAGCCTACCGCCCGGCAATCACTTCACATTCACCTGTAAGACCAAGCCCTACTCGCTTTGTGACGGCTTGGGAGAAACCTGCGGAGCGGCCTTCTGGGCCGGATTCCACTCCCCGGCCGCCAGAATGGGCGCCGTCGGAGAAGTCTCCTCCGGCCCCTCACATCCAACGGATATCGCGGCAACGGCGAAGACCAACATCAGCGGTCGCATAAGTGTGCCATTCGGAGGCCGTAGCTATTGTCAACCTCGTTCATTGACTGGTCGGCGCGTCACCTGCACGGGCCGTACCGACGGGGCTTCCTGCAGCCATCGGGACGCTCGCCGCCGCTACTACACTACGGCTCACGTGCTGGGTCCGGGTTGGTGCCGCGGCCGGCAAGTACGTCGTCGGGCACCCCGGCCAGGAAGTTGACGCAGGCCACCGCGCGGGCCAGCCGGGCGGGGTCGTCGGATCCCAACACCGGTGCCCCGTTGTCCGGGTCCGTCTCGCCGGGGTAGCAATCGACCGCCACGTGCGATGGTTCGTCATCCGGCCCAGTGTCTTGCATTTCTGGGACGACATGCCACGGCTCTCCGTACACTGGCCCGCCCTCCCGTCACGCTGCGGGCGTCAGGCACTCCGGCCCGTCGTTCGCCACCCGATTGACTGCCGGCCCGACCACCACGGCTTCGAGCAGTCCGGCCGGCGGCGGAGCCAACAGCGGCAGCAACTCGGCTACCGTCGCGGCCGGGTCGAGCCAGGCGTCCCACCGCTCGGGCGGCAGGATCAGCGGCATCCGGTCGTGGATCGCGCTGACCGGCTCTACCGCGGCCACGGTCAAGATCGCGCACGTCACCAGCGGTCGGCCGTCCTCCTGCTCCCAGCTGTCCCAGATGCCTGCGTAGGCCATGATCTCGCCGTCCTTGGGCCGGAAGTGGTGGGCGACCTTCGGACCGGTCTTTGGCCACTCGTAGAACCCGTCCGCCGGGATCAGGCACCGGCGGCTCTTAAAGCTGTCGCGGAACGTGGGGAGCCGGTGGACCGTCTCGGCCTTGGCGTTAAACATGGGGCGCTTCGGGTCGTTCGCCCAACTCGGCACCAGCCCCCACCGCAGCGACGCCAGCCCGCGGGTCCTGCCGTCAGGCTTCAGCCCGACGACGGCGACGATCTGCGTCGGTGCGATGTTGTACCGGGGCCGCAGCTCGGGAAGGCCGGGGAGGGAGAAGAACGCCCGCACGTCCTCGGGCGGGGAGCTGAGGGTGTAGCGTCCACACATGAGAGGGTTATCGACCGGCACCGGCGACGGGTCCGCGTTGCCTTCACTCACTCCGCCTCGACCGGCGTGACCAGCGTACCGATCTTCTCGATCGTGCCGCGCATCACGTCCCCCGGCTTCAGGAACGTGCCTGTCGAGGCGCCGACCCCGGCCGGCGTACCCGTCGAGATGATGTCGCCCGGCTCCAGAGTACACATCTGCGAGATGAACTCGATGATCGCCGCCACCGGGAAGATCATCTGAGCAGTCGATGCGTCCTGCTTAACTTCGCCGTTAACTTCAAGCCGCATCCGCAGGTTCTGCGGGTCCGGGATAGAATCGACAGACGCCACCACCCCCGAAATGGGACAAAAGCTGTCGAACCACTTGCCGTGCAGCCAGTCGAAGAACTTGTCCCGTTCGCGCGGCTTGCGGCCAGGGTTCGGGCGGTACTTCCGCTGCGAGATGTCGTTGACGATCGTGTACCCGGCGACGTGGCCCAGGGCGTCCGCCTCGCGGACGTGCTTGCACCGCCGGCCGATGACCACCGCCAGCTCCAGTTCCCAGTCCACCGCGTCCGGTGCCGTGCGGGGCACCTGGATCGGCCGGCCGGGGTCGGTCAGCGTCGTGGACGGCGGCTTCAGGAAGACGTAGGGGAATGTCTCGGCCCGCTCAGCCGCGACGCCGCCGCCCTCGCGGATGTGGTCGGCATAGTTGCCGGCGAGCAGGAACAACTTGTTCGGCCGCGGCACCGGGACGAGCAGATGCGTGGCTGCCGGGTCGAGCTTGAGCGCCGGCGGCAGGCGGTCGAGGTTCGCGGCCACCCAGTCCGCGAGAGTCCGTGCCGCGCCGAACCCCGGGCCGGTCGGCGGCAGGTAGTCGAGCAGATCGGCCGAGGCCGGCAGTTCGCCCTGCACCCGGCCGACCTCGGCGTCGTAGCGCTCGGCGGCCGCGGTCAGCGGCACCACCCCGCGCTCGTCGTAGAACCCGACCGACGGCCCGGACGCCGACTGGAACCGACACAGTCGCATGGCGAGACGCCTCCTCTCACGTCATCTGCCGCTTCGTCGCCTCAGACAAACGGTAGGGTGGGTCCAGCGAGTTTTCGAGCGCCGACCCACCATCTCGCGCTCGCGGTGGGTCGGCGCCCGCAGAGCCGGGCTTGACCCACCCTACAAGTCTGCCGCAACGGGCCTCCACTCACTTCATCTGCCGTTTCGCCGCTTCGGACAGCTCCAGGCACGCGCCCTCCAGGTCGCGGTTGCCAGTCGAGCGTGCCTTCGCCAGCCCCTGCTCGGCGAAGTGCAGCGCCTTGGTCCCCTGCTTCGCACTGAGCATCGCCTCGGTCGCGGTGACGTAGAACTTCGGCTCGTCCGGGTTGCGGGCGATTAGCCCCTCGAACTCGGCCGCCGCCGCGTCGGCGTCGCCGCGCCGGGCGTGGAGCTGCGCCTTCTTCACCGCGAACTCGTTGGCCCGCTTGCCGGCGTTGTGCTCGGCGTCGTACCGCGCTCCGTCCTCGGCGGCTTTCAGGGCCGCGGCCGTATCCCCCTCGGAAAGCGAGCCGGCGATGAGGGCTGCGAAGAACGGGTAGCGGTCCGGCTTGGCGGGATCGGCCGGCTTGTCCGCTCCGGCGCGGGCGAACCGCACCGCCAGTTCCTTCGCGTCGAGCTTCAGCGCCGCCCGCATCGCGTCCTCCAACTCCGCCGCGGACAACTCGGCTGCCGGAGCCGCCGCCAGGTCGGCCGCGCTCATCGCCGCGAAGTCCCGCTTCGCCTTCGGTTCCTCCGGGACGTGGATCGTCGGCGCGTCGCCGGGGGCCTGCTTCTCGGCACCGAGCTTGTGCCGCAATCGGTCGAAGTCGTAGACCTCGATCGGCTGCACCTGCCCGTTCACTTGTTTGCGCGGGGCGACCCCGGTCAGGCAGTCGTCCAGGAACTTGATGACCCCCAGCAGCCGCTTGCGCAGCAGCTTGCTGCCGGCCGCGTCCAGCGGGGTCGCGCCGCCCAGCGCCTTCAGCTGGCGGTGCGCCCAGACGTCCTCGAAGAAGTGCGTGGCCCGGTCGCGGAGCTTCCCCTCGGCCGCGGCGACATCGGCCGTGCGCGTCGGGTACGCCAGTGCCTCCTGGGCGATGTCGCCGAACTGCGCCGGGCCGCGGCCCTCGACCGGTTCGCCGACCGCCAGGTTGATCCGGTCACGGACCTCGGTCGCGATCTTCTTGACGCTCTCGGGGTCGGCGTGCCACAGCCGCAGCACCCCGTTGGAGACGGTCAGGTTGGCCACCACGCGGGTCATCGCCGTTCCGGTGTCCAAGAGGCTCGGCAGCTCCTCGACGAGCAGGCAACTGAAGAATTGGCCGTTCGGGTCGGCCTGCGGGGCGAGGATGCGGCGCTCCTGGTCCCAGACCTGGAGGAGCTTGAAGACCGCCTCCGGGTCGCGGACCGGCATGTAGACGCGGAACTCCGTGTAGTCGGTGTCGTCCTCCATCCCGTGTCCGCACCGCAACACCTCGATCAGCGCGGCCGACTCCTCGGCCTTCGCGTCGTCCCACTCCAGCTCGACGGACTTCTTGAGCGACTCGACCGCGTCCGGCTGCTCCCCGAGCCAGGCCCGGACCAGCCCCAGGTTGAACCATCCGGCCGGGTCGTCCGGCACCTGCTGGGTCAGCGCCTCGAACGCCCGCTTCGCGTCGGCGAGCTTTCCGGTGGCGGCGTCGGCGGCGACCGGCTTGACCGTCGGCCGGAAGGCGTACTTCTTGCGGGCGCACTCCGGCAGTCGGGAGTCGGAGCCGAAGATCGCCTCGTACTGCTCTCGCAGTTCCTGATCGCCCGGGGCGAAGTGGACGGCCCGCTCCATCGCCGCCCGCGCCGCCACCGGGCGACCGAGGATGGTCTCGTTGCGGGCGATCATCTCGTAGACTTGCGCGAGTTGGTCGTGGGCCTCTGGGTCGTAGGCCGCGGCCGCCTTGCGGAAGAGCATCAGCGCCCCGATCACCTCCCCTTCCTGCTGGCGGAAGATGCCCTTGAGCAGGTGGCCCATCGCGAAGTTCGGGTCCACCGAGAACGCCTTCGCCAGCACCTCCTCGGCCTTCTCGACGCTGCCTTCGAGGTACAGGAGGTGGGCGTAGTAGCCCCAGACCGGGGGGTACGTCGGGTGGTCGTTGGCGACCGCCTCCATCTCGCGGACGGCGACCTCGTGCTGGCCCTGCTGGGCCAGGTCGAGAGCACGCTCGATCTTGTCGAAGTAGGGGGCACAGCACCACTTGAACTTTTTGCCGCTGCCGCATGGGCAGGTGTCGTATGCGTTGGGGGCCATAGTCGGGTGTCGGGTGTCGGGTGTCGGGTATCGGTCCTGGTGCCTCGGATAGGCGCCGGCGATGGGATTCAGTGTATTCGCGAGAGTGAAAAGCGGATCGGGCGAACCGATACCCGATCCCCGATACCCGACACCCGGTTCGCTGTGATGCGTGAGGGCTACGGTTCTGGCCTGGGGTGAAAACTGGTCGCAGGAGTTTGACAGGCCAAAACCCTGACCTAGGTTTGGGGCGGCAATCGATTTCCCGCGACCGGTACACCCCCCGTCCCCCGTCCGGCGGCCGGCCCGCCGTCGATCGGCGTGCGGATCGACCCCGTTAGGATGCTGCCCGATGGTGAGCAACGATCTTGGCGCGTGCGAATGGTTTGTATGGGACCTGCGCCGCAGCGGACTGATCGACCGCGGCCAGCTCGACCAGATCGTCGGTGAGTTCCTCAAGCGCAACCCGCGAGCCGAGGCCGTCGCCCTGGCCGAGTTCCTGGTCGAACAGGGCACCCTGACCGCCTTCCAGGCCGACCGCATCCTCAACGGCAAAACGCAGGGACTGGTCCTCGGCCCGTACGTCCTGCTGGACGCCATCGGCCAGGGGAGCATGGGTCAGGTCTACAAGGCCACCTCCAAGAACGACACCCACCAGTACGCGGTCAAGGTGCTCCCCCGGCGGAGCATGTGGAACGTCCGCCTCGCCCGCCGGCAGGTGCGGTCGTTCGGCCAGTTCAGCCACCCAGCGGTGGTTCCGTTCGTGGACGTCGGCACCGCCGGCGGGCTGCACTACCTGACCTGGCCGCTGGCCGAGGGGGCCACCCTGGAGGCAACCATCCAGCAGAACGGCCGGCTCACCCCCCAACAGTCCGCCCTGATCGGCTACCAGGTCGCCCAGGGGCTCAACGTCTGCCACGAGAACAGCATCTTCCACGGCCTGTTGAAGCCGTCGAACATCATGATCGGGTCGGACAACCAGACCCGAATCCTTGACTTCGGGATCGGCTGCCTGCTGGTCGAGAACGAGGGAGAGTCGCTGGTGGACACGATGTCCACTGCCAACACCCTCACGAGTGGGCTAGACTGCGCGTCGCCCGAGTCGATCATGGAGCCGACCAACCGGACCCCGGCCGGCGACCAGTACAGCCTCGGGTGCGTGCTGTACTACTGCCTGACCGGCCGAGCGCCGTTCCCGGAGGGCAGCGCGGTCGAGAAGATGATGGCCCACCAGACCAAGGAGCCGGTCAGCGTCAAGGAGTTCGCCCCGGAAGCCCCGGACGGGCTGGTGGCGGTGGTCAAGAAGCTGATGGCCAAGACGCCGGAAGTCCGCTACAGCGGGACGGACGAGGTGGTTGAGGCGCTGGAGCCGTTCCTGGGCGAGCTGGCGGCGGTGGCGGCCGAGACGGGGTCCCGGGGCGTCGGTCGGTCCAGCCACATGATGCCCGGGCTTGGGTCGAAGCCCGCGTTCGCGACCAAGCCGGGGATGGGGTCGAACCAGCGGCTCGGGACGGTTTCCTCCCGCGCGGCCGCCCAGGTGTCCCAGCCGACCCCGCCGCAGGCCGCAGCGCCGGTCACCCCGCCGCCGGTCGTCCGCCGGAACCCGCCGCCCTCTCACAGCCAGCCCATCCCCAACCGGGCCGCGTTCGGTCAGGTCCGGGGTGGGGACTCCGGCCCGGTGCCGCTGACGCAGGTAGCCGGTATCCCGCTGTTCGAGCCGCCGGCACACTCCCCGGCCGCGCTACGGGGGTCGGCCGATTGGGTCAACATGGGGGCCGAGCAGTCCGAACCAGCGGCCGTCCGCCGCGGCAACAGCACGCTCGGCCCGATCGGACTGGTGGCCGCCGCCGCGGTCATGATGGTCCTGGTGTTCCTCGTCTCCCGGATGTTTAGCTGATCCACGCGGGTCCCGACGACCCGCACCCACCGCCACGGTCACCCGGGTCTACACAAGCCCCGGTAGGCCGTGGCGGTTCTCTTTTCCTGGGACCACGGCCGTCCCGGCCGCTCCTAGTATACCAGCCGGGACGCGGGAGTGTGGCGGAAACCCCGACCGGTGAAGCCAGTGCGGCCGGGACGGCCG
>DATLIF010000584.1:0-10449 GCA_035539575.1 Fimbriiglobus sp.
AACACCCGACCCACCCTACCAGGCAGTGTATTTGACAGTTCTCAGAGAATCCGGTCGGGCTGCGAAAACGGGTGAAGGTGGTAAACCCCGGCGGACGATCATAGTGCCGTCAGGTCGGGCGGACGGCAGGAGCCGACCAACTGGCCTGGCCGGGGGTCGGCGGTTCGCGCATGGAGGCGGGCCGTCCGACACGTCCACCCGCCCGAGGCCGTTGGCCGAGTCGGTCGCCGCCCACCCCGGCGGTCGGTCCGGTTGGCGGCCCGGGCGGCTTTTTACCCTCCACGGATGGTGATTCCGATGCGCCGCGCACTGGTCCTGACCGCCGTCTTCGGGGCGTTCCTCGCCGGCCTCGGGTGCAACCACATCGCTGGTAAGTGTGACTGCACCCACGACGCGGCCGACGCTGTCATCCCCGGGCCGTCCCAACCGTACCCGACCGTCGGCCAGCCGGCCCCGACCGGCCCTGTGGTCCCGGTCGCCCCGGCCCCGATGCCGGGCAACTGAGCCGTCGGTCCGCCCAACGCACAAGCCCCCGGAGACCCCGGGGGCTTGTGCCTTTCAACAAGGCGAGCGGGGGACGTCAGTCCCCCGAGGTAGCGCCTACGAGTTCGCTCGCCACTCGGGGGACTGACGTCCCCCGCTCGCTTTGCTGGGGTCGGTCAGTCCGCCAGCCGCTGGCGGATGGACGCCCACACGTCGGCGATCACCTTCTGCGCCGCAGCCTGGATCAGCCCGCGCGGCACCAGCTTCAACAGCCCGCCCAGCTCGGTCACATCGCTCACCCACGTCACCGCCGTGCCGCCGCCGTCCGCCGGGCGGAAGTCCAGGCTGGCGTCCACCGTACTTTTGGCCCCGACGCTGGTGCTGACGATCCGGTAGCGAACCTGCTCGTCGGACGACCGGCCGAGCACCTCGGCGGTGGTGTCTAGGTTGCCGGCCATGAACGCGAACTTCGGCCGCACCTTCCAGGCGGCCCGGTCGGCGGCCGTCTCGGTGACCACGGCCTCGGGCAGCGCGCGGGCCAGCCAGCCGGCGTCGGCGAGCTTCGCGAACACGTCCGCCGGCGGGGCCGGGAACGACTCGACACCTTCGAAGCGAATCATAACCGGAATTCCCTCCCATCCGCCGACGAGGCAGCCTAGAGATTATACGGCCCGGTTGCCGGGCGCCGGGCGAAGCACTCGCCGGAAAAAAACTCGCGGCCGGCGGCGAGCCAAACGACCGATCGGCTCCTATTGTTCTTTGTGACGCGCCCGCACGCCGGCCATTCACCCCCCGGCCGACTTTTCGGTCGGCCAGCGATACCGGAGTAGATCCATTTCATCCCTGAAACCCGCGGCCCTCCCCCGGCTGGCCGTTCCCGCTCTCACTCCATCAACCAAGTCCTCCCCTCCGAAGTCCGGCCCGGCCGGTCGTCGCTCGCCGTTCTGGTGGATGACCCCGGTGGGGTTCCTCGGGCTGCACCTGGCCGCGGCGATCACCGTGTTCCTCGTGCCGGTCACCTGGGAAGGGCTGGCGCTGGCGCTGGGGTTCTACTGGCTGCGGCTGTTCGGCATCACCGCGGGCCTGCACCGGCTCTTCTCGCACCGCGGGTTCAAGACCAGCCGGTGGTTCCAGTTCGTGCTCGGCTGGCTCGGAGCGTCCGCGGTCCAGGGCGGGCCGCTGTGGTGGGCCGCCCACCACCGCCAGCACCACAAGCACTCCGACCAGGAGGGCGACCCGCACTCGCCGATCACGAAGTCCATCTGGCACGCCCACGTCGGCTGGGTGCTCACCCCGGAGATCCGCAACTCCGACCGGACCCTTATCAAGGACTGGCTGAAGTACCCCGAGATGGTCTGGCTGGACCGGCTGGAACTGATCCCGGCGGTGGTGCAGGCGGTGGTCTGCTACCTGGTGGCCGGCTGGTCCGGGGTGGTGTGGGGGTTCCTGGTCAGCACGGTGGTGCTCTACCACGCGACGTTCCTGGTCAACTCGGCCTGCCACCTGATGGGCAGCCGGCGCTTCGAGACCACGGACAGGAGCCGCAACAACTGGTGGGTGGCGCTGATCGTCTTCGGCGAGGGCTGGCACAACAACCACCACCACTACCCGTCGGCCGCCCGCCAGGGGTTCCAGTGGTGGGAGGTGGACGTGACCTACTACATCCTCAAGGCGCTGTGCTGGGTCGGCGTGGTCTGGGACCTCCGCGAGCCGACGCCCCGGGCGCTGGCGAAGAACGCGGCCGCCCCGGCCGGGCAGTAGGCCGGTTGGCTCCGTCGAAAACCAGGACGGCCCCGGCGTTTGCCGGGGCCGTCCGGCGTTCCCGGGGTAGTGCGTCAGTTTGGCTTTTGGGAGGGCGAGGCTCCTGCCGAGCCTCTGGGAGCGTCGGCTCGGCAGGAGCCTCGCCCTCCCCAACTGAAGCACTACCCGTTCCGGGTTCGCCTGTCTCTCACACGTCCGTCCGGCTATAGTGCAGGTTCCCATCCGCCGCCGCGGGACCCCGTCATGCAGACGCCGCCACCCGTCAACCTGGACGACCCGTCGCTCTACCTCAACCGCGAGCTGAGCTGGCTCCTGTTCAACCGCCGGGTGCTGGAGGAGGCCCAGGACCCGACCGTGCCGCTCTTGGAGCGGGTCAAGTTCCTGGCCATCTTCAGCTCCAACCTGGACGAGTTCTTCATGGTCCGGGTCGGCGGCCTGCAACAGAAGGTGCAGGCCGGCATCACCCACGGCTCCGGCGGCGACCGGCAGACCCCGACCGACCAGCTCGCCCGGGTCGGCGACGTGGTCCGCGAGCTGGTGGCCGAACAGTACCGCTGCCTCACGGACGAGGTGCTGCCGGCCCTGCGCGACCGCGGGGTCGTGATCCGCAGCCACCGCGAGCTGACGGCCGACGACCGGCGCTACCTGCGCGAGCTGTTCCGGGCCCACATCTTCCCGGTGCTGACCCCGCTGGCGGTGGACCCCGGCCACCCGTTCCCGCACCTGGCCAACAAGTCCTTGAACCTCGCGGTGCTGCTGCGCCGGCCGGGCGACCCGGACCCGCTCTTCGCCGTCGTCCAGGTGCCAGCGGTGCTGCCGCGGCTGGTGGAGTTGACGGCGGCCAGCGGCCCCGTCGCCGGTGCCGGCGACTCGCGGCCGTCCGGCATCGTGCTGACCCCGGACGCCCGACCACCCGCCTCCGAGATCGCCCTGACCCCGCTGGAGACGGCCATCCGGCTGCACCTGGCGGACCTGTTCCCGGGGATGGACCTGCTGCAGACCGCCTGCTTCCGGGTCACCCGCGACAGCGAGTTCGAGCTGGACGAGGAGGTCGAGGACCTGCTGCGGGCGATCGAGGAGAACGTCAAGCAGCGCCGCCGCGGACACGCCGTCCGGCTGGAGATCGAGGCCGACGCCCCCACCGAGATCGAGCAGCAACTCGCCGAGTCGCTGGACCTATACCCGGCCGACATCACCCGGGTGCCGGGCATGCTCGACCTGACCGGACTCTTTCAGGTCCACGCGCTGCCGGGGTTCCCGGACCTGCGCGACCCGCCGTTCGTCCCGGTCCCTGTCAAGGAGTTCGTCCAGGCGTCGAGCCTGTGGTCGGCGATCCGGGCCAAGGACGTGCTACTGCACCACCCGTACGAGTCGTTCAAGTACGTGGTGGACTTCATCGAGACGGCGGCCGACGACGACCGGGTGCTGGCCATCAAGCAGACCCTCTACCGCACCAGCTCCGACAGCCCGGTGGTCAAGGCGCTGCAGCGGGCCGCCGACCGCGGCAAACAGGTGACGGCGGTCATCGAGTTGAAGGCCCGGCTCGACGAGGAGCGGAACATCCTCTGGGCGAAGGAGCTGGAGAAGTCCGGCGTCCACGTCGTCTTCGGGTTCGTGGGCTTGAAGACCCACTGCAAGGTGGCGCTGGTCGTCCGCCGGGAGGAGGACGGCATCCGCCGGTACGTCCACCTCGGGACCGGCAACTACAACCCGCAGACGGCCCGCATCTACACGGACATCGGGTTCTTCACCGCCAACCCGGACTTCGCCGACGACGTGACGCTGCTGTTCAACTACCTGACCGGGTACGCCGAGCTGCCGCAGTGGCGCAAGCTGATCGTCGCCCCGAGCCGGATGCTGACGTTCTTCCTGGAGAAGATCGACCGGGAGATCGCCAACCAGACGGCCGGCAAGTCGGCCCGCATCACGGCCAAGATCAACGGCCTGCTGGAGCCGAAGATCGTGCAGGCCCTGTACCGGGCGAGCCAGGCGGGGGTGAAGATTGACATGGTCTGCCGGGGGATCTGCGCCCTGCGGCCGGGGGTGCCGGGCGTCAGCGAGACGGTCCGGGTCACGTCGGTGGTGGACCGCTTCCTGGAGCACAGCCGGGTGTTCTACTTCGAGAACGCCGGCGACCCGGAGGTGTTCATCGGGTCGGCCGACTGGATGGACCGGAACCTGTTGCGGCGGGTGGAGGTGGTCTTCCCGGTCGAGCAGCCGGACCTGAAGGCGCGGCTGATCGACGAGGTGCTGGCCATCTCGCTGGCGGACACGGTCAAGGCCCGGGAGTTGTTGCCGGACGGCAGCTATCGGCGGGTGCGGCCAGCGGACGGCCAGCCGGGGCTGCGGAGCCAGCAGCGGTTCCTGGACCTGGCGGCGGAGGCGGAGCGGCGGCTGTCAGGCCCGGCAGTCGTCGAGCCGGCCCCAGTCGCCGGCGGCAACGGGGCCGCCGTCCACAAGGTCGTCAAGCGCCGGCCGAAGCGCGAGGCGTAGTCTTTTGGGAGGGCGAGGCTCCTGCCGAGCCGAGGCTCCCACGGCTCGGCAGGAGCCTCGCCCTCCCAACCAGGGGGTAGGGGTCGTCATGAATTTCCAGCGGGAGATGCGGACTGATCGTCAGCTCTGGCTCATCTGCGGGGCGGTCATGTTCGTGTTACTCGGGTTCGTCAATCCGCTCACCCTCAAGGGGGGCGAGTCATCCGCCTTCTGGGCATCGCTCGTCGCGGGCTTGTCCGGCAAGCCGGTGGCAGGGGGCGTTTGGGGGTTCGTCGCCATGTTGCTTTGCTACGCGGCGATCCTCGCGCTCATCGCGTCCGTGCTGGGCTGGGTCGCCCAAGGTGCGATCGTCGCGGCCCGGATGGATCGGAAATCCACCGAACAAAAGCCCGGCCCGTCAAACTGACGCCCTCCCAACCAGGGCCGGTGAAACCCCGCCGGCGTCGTTCTGGTATAATCGCCCGCGGGCCCGCACCTTCCGACCCCCGGCTCGCGCCCATGGCGTTGTCCCCCTGGCTGACCCTCCGACAGGCCCGCGAGGCCCTCCGCGCCGGCCGCCCGGACGAGGCCCAGCGGTTGCTCGACCCGCTCGCCACCGAGGGCTACCGCAAGGCGGTGCGCCTCCTGCGCGAGGTCGCCCGCGCCTTCATCGCCCGCGGCGAGAAGCACCTCCGCGCCGACAACGCCGAGTGCGCCTGGGCGGACCTCCTCGCCGCCGAGGCCCTCAACACCGGCGAATCCGCCGCCATTCAGCTTCGTCAGACCCTCACACGGCTCGGGCTGGCCGTCTGCCGCGCCGCCCTCGAAGCCGGCAACCCGCTGCACGTCGTCGAGACCGCCGCACGAATGGGCGACCGCTCCGTGCGCTCCGCGGAGCTGGACACGCTGGCCGAGACCGCCCGCGAGTGGGTGGCCGCCGCCGAACAGGCCGACCGCGGCGAGTTCCTGCTGGCCCACGACGGCCTGGAGAAGTGCAAGTCCCGCGTGCCGTCGATCCTGACCCCGGGCATGGACCGGTTCCTGGCGGACCTGGAAAGCCGCCACGAGCGGTTCCGCGTCGCGGTCGGCCACCTCAACGACGAGTCCGAGGCGCGGCGCTGGCGCGAGGCGGTGAGGTGGGCCGACGAGGTGATCGCCGCCGCCCCGGACCACCGCGAGGCACGCAGCCTGCGGGCGCGGGCGTGGGCCGCCATCCAGCCGGAGCAGCACCACACCGCCCCGTACCGGCCGGAGGTCAGCAGCGAGGTCCAGCTCCTGAGCGCCGCGGTGGCCGGCGGGGCGGCGTTCGCCCTCACGAAGGTCGCCATGCCGCCCCTGGCGCGGCCGTCGAAGGCCCGGTCGAGCCACCCGGAGCCGCCACCCGGCGGCGCGATGGCACCGCTGCCGAAGCGGTTCCTGCTCTGGATCGATGGCGTCGGCGGGTATCTGGTCTGCCTCAGCCCGCGGGTGACGTTCGGCCAGGCGGTCAACGACGGCCCGGTGGACATCCCGTTGTTCGCGGAACTGTCGCGCCTGCACGCCGAGATCTTCCGCGACGGCGAGGGGTACATTCTGGAGTCCGCCCGCGAGGTGCTGGTGAACGGCCAGCCGGTTCCGCGGTCGGTACTGCGGCCCGGCGACCGGCTGACGCTCGGGACGACGTGTCAGTTGCTCTTTCACCTGCCGGTGCCGATCAGCCCGTCGGCCCGGCTGGAGCTGGTGAGCGGCCACCGCTTACCGCTGGCGGTGGACGGCATCATCCTGATGGCCGAGACGCTGGTGCTGGGTCCGGGGCTTCAGGCGCACGTCCCCTTGCCGCCGGAGGTGCCGGGCAACGTGGTACTCTACCGCGGCAAGGACGGCCTCGGGGTGCGGTGCCCCGGCGAGTTCCGGGTGGACAACCGCCCGTGCCAGGACCGCTGCGAGCTGCCGCTGCCGAGCGTGGTGACGGCGGACACCTTCACCTTCGCCGTCGAGCCGGTCGGGCCGCGGTTGTAATCCCCGTGTTCATACGGAGGGACTGACGATACCGAGCAATCTCCCACCGGGCATAGCGGACCTTTCCATTAGTGGCCGATTGGCCGTCGCGCTCCACCTGTTCGAGGGGTACTGCAAGAGCCGCGGGCTGGATCACCCGGAGATCACGGCTTATGTGGATTACCTCTGGCGGTTCATCGGCCTGAGCAGGCCGGAGGCGTTCGAATCCTGGGAGGCGGAGCAACCACCGCTTGTCGGGGTAGGGCTAGGTGACGAGTTCCCGGCCGGTGTCGAGGATCACTTGCGAGTCCACGGCGTCCCGGAGGCCGAGTTCCGATGGGTTTTGGAGAACACCACGGAGGTGCTGTTCGGGAGCATGTACGGTGCGGCGGATGACAAGGGCTCGCGGCTACACCTCGCGGCGTTGGCCGATCTCGTCGCGCCGTTCGGAGTACCGTGGCCCGACATCCGGCGATTCGTCGCGTCACGCTGGACCGACCGTGGCGGGTGGGGCGAAGTCCTGTCCGTCGACGAGTTGGCCCGCTGGCGGACTCTGTAGATCGGGTCGAGTCTTCGAGGCCCGACATCTTCTGCCGCCCCAACGGGGCGACCCGGACGCCCGCAGGGTCGCCCCGTTGGGGCTACGGGTGTGGGGGTGGCGACCTGACCAGGGGTTTCACCCCTGGCTATTACCGGACGCCCCCTTGGGGCGACAGGATGCGGCCTGGCGAACCCCGAGCGTCAGCGAGGGGGTAGCTTCCCGCGGTAGGACGCCCGGGCACTTCCGGAGGCGTCACCCCTGCGGCAGCCACCCCCTCGCTACCGCTCGGGGTTCGCCGGAATCGCCGCAACCGGTGGGCGGTGGCCACCCTACGACGGATTCGGCGTCAGGCGATCCGGGTCAGGCGATCAAATGGGGTGTGTGATCGCCTTGATCGCCTGATCGCCTGACGGCAATCGCCGGGTTACTCCGGTTTCCGGCAAATCCCGACTCTGCCGGTGCGAATAATTCTCCGTCGGGGGGATCAGACTACCGGACGGCTCCGCTGAGGGATCGAGCGATGCGGTTCACATACCGGTCCGGCCAGCGACCACTGGACGGGTACACACTCAAGCGCGGCGTCGGCATGGGCGGCTTCGGCGAGGTCTACTTTGCCGTCTCCGACGGCGGCAAGGAAGTCGCGCTGAAGCTCTTGCGCGGCCACTCGGACATCGAGCTGCGCGGCGTCGCCAACTGCCTCAACCTCAAGCACCCGAACCTGGTCCACGTCTACGACCTGAAGTCCGACGACCACGGCGACACCTGGCTCGTCATGGAGTACGTCCTCGGCGAGTCGCTCTCGCAGGTGATCGGCCGGCACCCCGGCGGGCTGCCGATGAACCTCGCCCGCGAGTGGTTCCTCAACCTCGCCCGCGCGGTCGGCTACCTGCACGACCACGGCGTCGTCCACCGCGACCTCAAGCCCGCGAACATCTTCGTCGAGAACGGCACGCTCAAGGTCGGCGACTACGGGCTGTGCAAGTCGCTGCACTCCAGCCAGAAGCAGACCCGGACCGTCGGCACCGTTCACTACATGGCCCCGGAGATCAGCACCGGGAACTACAACAAGTCGATCGACATCTACGCCTGCGGCATCGTGCTGCACGAGATGCTGACCGGGCAACTCCCGTTCGACGGCGAGTCGGACGGCGAGATCCTGATGAAGCACCTGACCGCCACGCCGGACCTGACCAAGGTGCCGATGGCGTTCCGGCCAGTGATCGCGCGGGCGCTGGACAAGAACCCGATCCGGCGGTACGCCTCGACGGCGGAACTGGCCCGGGCGGTCGAGGCGGCAATGCTGCCCAGTGCGAACCCGGCCCCGATTCCGATCTCCATCCCGCAGCCGCCGCCGGTCCCGGTGGTGACGCCGGTCGAGGAGAAGGCCCCCGAGCCGACCCCGGCCGCGGCCCCGTCTCTGCCGGTGGCGCCGCTGGTTCCGCCGCCCCCGCCGCTGGCCCGGCCGGTCACGGCCTCCGTCCGCGACCGGCTCACCGACGCCAGCGGGGCGCTGGTCAAGGCGCCGCTGGTCGCGGCCCTGGCCCTGGTGCCGTACGCGGTCATCTCGCAGAACGCCGACTGGGCGTCCCTGAGCCAGATGTTCCTGCTGACCGCCGCCCTGAGCTGGGCGATGGTGATCGGGGCCGGCGGCTCGAAGTACTACACGAACGATACCTGGGCGCGGCGGCTGAAGCTGGCCGGGCTTGGGGCGCTGGTCGGGGTGCTGGCGTTCTGGCTGGACGGCTGGGCGGTGCCGCACGCTCCGTCCGCCGGGGCACCGTCCGGGGAGACGTTCCTGTTTGGGGCGGTGCAGGTGCCGCCGGACTCGCTGTCAGCCGGGCTGAAGTACCTGTTGTACTTCGCCGGGGTGATGGGGGCCGGGCGGTGGTGGAAGGCAACGGCCCGGGACCGCAAGGACCGGTTCACCCTGCTTCCGCCTTTGGCGGCCGCGTTCTGGGGGACGGTGCTGATGTTCCTGTGGCCGTGGCAGTCCGGCTCGCCGGTGGTCGGCGGGATCGTGCCGCTGGTGCTGGCGACGGTGGCCGTGCAGGCGGCCAGCGCCTGGAGCCCGCCGCCGCCCCCGGCCCCGAAGCGGCTGCGGTTCCGCCCGGCGTGAGTGACTGAAGACGGATCGCGAGGAGTACTGCCCGTGGCATGCCGACACCACTACCACCGACACCAGAGTTGCTCCCGCCGCGGCGGGGCCGGCAAGCGCATCCTGTACATCCTGGCGGTCGGGGTGGTGGTCGCCGCCGCGGTGTCGATGTTCCGCGGCCGGTCGGACCGCGACGTGTCCCCGCCGCCGGCCCCGGCCCGGTTGTCCGGGATGCCCGCGTCGAAGCTCCAGACTTATGCGTCCGAAAGCGGCATCGCCGGCGGGGCCGCCGCC
Organism: Fimbriiglobus sp.; assembly: GCA_035539575.1. GTDB lineage: Bacteria > Planctomycetota > Planctomycetia > Gemmatales > Gemmataceae > DASSAT01. The sequence goes on from DATLIF010000584.1 coordinate 9,624, forward strand.
GCCGAGAAGGCGCTCGCCGCCCTGCCGCCGCCCGACGAGATCGGCGACCCGACCCGCACGGTGCCGGTCAACGTCCCGGTCAACGTCCCGGTCCCGCCGCAGGCCGACGCCGCCCGGCCGATCGTGGACGTGTCCCCCGGCAAGCCGAAGCCGGCGATCAAGATTCGGGTCCGCAGCGACAAGCCGTACCCGAACAAGGATCTGGCCCTCAGCGATGCCCTGGTCAAGGCCGGCGTCGAGATCCACGCGGCCCTGCGGGAGCAGGATCCGCCGATCGAGGTCCGGCCGGGCTGGGAGAAGGTCAAGACGCACTACCTGCGGCCGGAGACGGTCCGCTTCATCGAAGCGACGCCTGAGCAAAAGCAGGCGTGGGCGGAGCAGAGTGGGGGGCGGATCGACGACACCAACCGCTACTGGGCCCAGCTCGAAGTCGAGGTGTCCGACGAGCAGGTCCGCGACCTGCGGTCGGAGCAGCGGGTCGGGGCGACCGGCGTGGTCGCGGCGGTGGGGTTCGTGCTGGTGCTGGCGCTGTTCGGGTTCCTCCGGCTGGACGCCTGGACGAAGGGCTACCTGACCGGCGGGCTGGCCGTGGCAGTGGTGGCCGCCGCGGGCGCCGTCGTGGCACTGCTGGTGCTGGCGTAGCCTCTTTCTCCCCTCTCCCCGCTGGGGAGAGGGGGCCAGAAGACCGGGTTCGCCCAGATGCCCAAATCGAAAGGCACACCCAGAAGACCGGGTAGTGCGTCAGTTTGGGAGCCAAAGCTCCCCGAGGCTCGGCAGGAGCCTCGCCCTCCCAAAAGCCAAACTGACGCACTACCGAAGACCGGCC
>DATLIF010000585.1:0-14954 GCA_035539575.1 Fimbriiglobus sp.
TGGGCGTGGCTGGCCCCGGCCGAACAGGTGCTGGCGTGGTCCGAGTGGCGACGCGCCCACCAGCACCACGCCCGGGCGTGCCACTACCGGGCGCGCGGGGCCAGACCGCCCGACTGAGCATCTACAACTGTAGTACTAGAAGGGCGATGCGGGGCTTTGTCCCGCAACACCATCAGGCGTCGGCACGGCGGCAGTAATCAGTCTGCCGTCTGTACGAGCACCCACTGCGTCACCCGGCAGTGATTAGGGCCGCCAGTTCCACTGGGTCGGCCTGCTTGGCCAGATGCTCGTCGAACCCCACCTCCTTCGCCCGCCGGCGGTCCTCATCCTGGCCGTAGGCGGTCAAGGCGATCAACCGGACCGCGGACGTCGCCGGTCTCTGACCACGGCCGCCGGACTCGGTGTAGAACTGACCCGGCCGCACCCACGATTGCACCGAACTTGGGTGAGGACCCCCGCAACTCGCCGGGACCGCCCGGGTAAGCCTTGGGTCACCCGGGGTGACGTATCGTGGGTACGGCCTCACTCCCTCCGGTCCGCGGTCACGAACACCCGCAGCCCGTCCTCCTCGAACCACAGGGCGGCGGTCAGCCCGGCAAACGACCCCAGCAGCCGCCAGGTCGGGCTGGCCTCGGTCGGCCCGGCCGGCTGACGCGGGTCGTCGTAGCCCCTATGGAAATCGCACCGGCACGACTGGCCCACGAGCGCAGCCGGTTGAGTTTTTGTGCCCTTAGCCGCCACCCGCCGCGATGCCTAACCGACGAACACCCCGCCGGCGAACCCGGGAAGAGCATCGAATGCGAACGCCTCCGATGGCGCCCCGTTCACCAGTGTGTCACGGCCGGAGTAGCCCGTCACCCGGCTGCCTGCCCCGGCCCCGGCTCCGACCACCAGGTCGGCCAGGGCGTCCCCGTCCAGGTCCTTGACCGCCACCCGTACGCCCCCGCGGTTCGCCGTGTCACCGGCGAAGAAATCGGTCGTCCGGACCTGGGTGCCGGCGAGCAGGGCCGACCCGCTGATTGTACTCACCCGCGGCCCGCCGCCCGGCCCGCCGCCGGCGACCAGTTCGGCCTGGCCGTCCCCGTCCAGGTCGCCCGCGGTCAGGTAGACGCCGTTCCGCAGCCCGGTCTCGAACGCGAAGAAGTCGCCGAACAGCCGGGCCCGGTCGCCGGCCAAGGTGCGGCCGTCGAACCCGGCGACACGCGGTCCGCCGCCGAACCCGGCCGACACCAGCAGGTCCCCGACCCCGTCGCCGTTGATGTCCCCGACGGCGGCCCGGGCACCGCCGCGGAAGTCCGGGTCGTCGATCCCGAAGAAGTCGGCCATCTGGCCGAACCCGGCCCCGGAGAAGATGCGGACCCGTGGGCCGCCGCCTTCGTCCGGGGTGATCACCAGGTCGGCGACGCCATCCCCAGTTATGTCCCCGGCGGCAACGAAAACCCCGCCGGTGAACGACGCCTCGAACGGGTCGAGGACGAACAGTTCGATCCTGGTACGGCCGTCCAGTACGACCACCCGGGACGGGCCGCTGGGCCCGGTGCCCGCCACGAGGTCGGCGACACCGTCCGCGTTGAAGTCGGCGGCCGCCACCCGCACGTTGCCGGGATGCCCGAGGAACGGAGTGACGGCAAACCGCTCCGACTGGTCCGGATTGAAGAACCGTACCACCGGGCCGCCGGCGACCGCGAACTCCCGGGGTAATACCTGCCGAAGTGGTGGGGGATTCCCCAGCGGTGGCGGTGGCGGCACTGGGACCTCGAACGCGACGGGAGTGTCCGATCCAGTCGCGGCCGCCGAGGCGTTCCCGACTGCGTCACGGCTCGCCCGGGGCTGGATGTCGAGCGTGACCGACCCGGTACGGGTCATTCCGCCGACCGCGACCTCGTAGGTGGTGCCCGACCCGGTGACCACTGCGAACGTCGCGCCGGCCGTCCCGCCAAGCGCCACGCCGGCCGAGTCGAACCCGGTGACCGGCTCCGAGAAGACGACTGAGAACCGGACCGGCGCCGCGGTAGTCGTGCTGGGCTGACCCGCCGCACGGACGACCGAGACGGTCGGCCCGGTGGTGTCGATCGTGACCGACATCCGGCCCGACTCCAGTCCGATGTTCCCGGCGAGGTCCGCGGCACGGGCGGCGAACGAGTGGGTCCCGTCCGTCAGCGGAGCGGTGGTGAACGACCAAGCCCCAGAGGAGTCGACCGAGACCACGCCGAGCAGGGTGCCATCCCCGAAGATGGACAGAGTACTCCCCGGCTCGGCGGTGCCGGTCAGGGTGGGCGTGCGGTCGGCAGTGACCGGACCGACGACCGGACCGTCCGCGGCGAACCCGGCGATTGCCGGGGCGGTCGGCGGCGTCGTGTCCACCACCAGGGTGCGGACCGGGCTGACCCCCTGGTTCCCGAGGGCGTCGCTCACCCGTACCCGGAAGGCGTGCAGCCCGTCCGCCAGGGCCGACGTCACGTCGAAGGTCACTCCCCCGGGCGACACGGCGGCGGACGCATAACCGGTCTCGCCAGCGTCGACGAAGTCGCCGTCGTTGTTCCGGTCCACGTCCAGGATGGCCACGCCCCCGGCCCCCAGCCCGACTCCGGCGTCTGATGCGGTTACCATCACGGTCGGTGTGTTGTCCACGGTCGGGTCGGGGCCTGCGATCGACAGGGTCACGGTCGGACCCGTGTGGTCGAGTTGGTAGGTTTCGCCGCCGGTGAACCCGGCCGCCAGGCCCAGGCCGGCCGCGTCGGTGACCGACCCGTCGTCGATCACGTACAACCCAAGGGTGCCGTCCCCGGTCCCGGTGCTCACCGTGACCGTGTACGTGGTGCCGGACCCGGTGACCGCGGTCACCGCGGTCGAGCCTCCGAGCCCGCCGGCGACCGCCCGGAAATCGGTCGCGTCTACCCCGGTGACGGGCTCGCTAAAGGTGACCGTGAACCGCACCGTCGCCGCCCCCGTCGGGGTCGACCCGACCCGCGTCACCGACTGCACCGTGGGAGCCTTCCGGTTGAGGGTGAGCGGCGTCCCGGTCGTGAACACCGGCACCCCGCTCGCCCCGATCCCGTAGAACCGGTTGCCCACCGCGTCGCGGACCGAGTCGTCGTCCAAAACGTCCAGCCGAATCGTCCCGTCGCCGGTCCCGACGTTGACCTCGACCAGCCAGTACGCCCCGCCGCCGGTCACGGCGACGATCGACGCCCCGGTCACGTCCCCGGTCGTCTCTAGCACGAAGTCGGACGGGTCGATCCCGGTCACCGCCTCGCTGAGGGCGACATAGAAGGTCCGGGTCGCCGGGTCGGCGGAGGCGCCGGCGGGACCGGTGGCGAGCACCGTCGGGGCGGTCGCGTCGACCTCGAAGGCGGTGGACGCGGCGGCGACCAGCGGCAGGCCGGTGACCGGGTCGGTGATCCCGGACCCGGCCGCGGTCACCGTCAGCCGGTACACTCCGGTCGTCCCGGTCAGCCCGTCCAGCCCCGAGAGCGTGAACATCTTGTTGTCCGACGTGGTCAGGATGACGGACTGGTCATCCAGCGAGACGACGACCGGCGTGCCGGTCCCGACCTGACGGGTCAGGAGCAAGTCCTCCTTGCCGAACCCGTTCACCGCGGCGGTGAAGCTTATCGTGATGGACCCGACGGGGGTGTTCCGCGGGCTGGAGGTGACCGGTTCGAGCGCCACCGCGGGCCGCTCCAGGGAGATGACGACCACGTCCGCCGCCCCGTTGAAGTCGCCGGCCACGAAGTTGGACACCGCGGTTGAGAAAACGATCACCCGGCCGTTCCCGCTGACCGCCGCCTCAGAGGACGAACCGCCAACGAACGTCCCGACCTCGGCCTCGCCGGCTACCCGGACCTGCTGCGTGGCCGTCTCGTAGTAAAAGATGTCCCAGGACACCCCGGCGCTACCGTCCGTGCCACGGCTGTTGCCGCTCCGGAACGTGATCAGCCCGCCATCGTCGCTGATCGCCGGGTACATACTCGAATGGCCCCGGATCTGACCGGTCGGAGTTCGACTGACCAGGACGAGGGTGTCGGCCTCGCGGTCGAAGAGATAGACGTCGGATACACCGTCGGTGGTCTCGCCGGTTAACCGCCCGTACGAGACGAACGCCAGGTACCGGCCGTTCCCGCTCAAGGCCGGCGTCTGGTTCCACGGGACCCCGGCGGCGGTCCCGGAGGTCGTCCGGCTGACCAGGCGCACCTTCACCCCGACCGCCGCGTGGTCGTACACGTACAGGTCGGCGGCAAAGTTGGTGTCGCCCTCCCCGGTCAGATCGGTCGCAGTACTGGCGAAGGAGATCACCGTCCCGTCATGGCTGATCAGCGGCAGGCCGGAGTAGCCGCTGCCCGCGGCCCCGGCGGGGGTCCGGCTGACCAGGTCGATCTGCCCGCTCGCCCGGTCGTACCGGAACACGTCGGACGTCTTGTTATCGTCCCCGGCCACGAGTGTGCCGACCGTGCTGGTGAACACGACCGCCGACCCATCACCGGTCACCGCGACCCACGCCTCCCCGCCCTGGTAAATGGACTGCGCCAACCCGGCCGGCCTGCCGTTGGCGTCCCGGCTGACGAGGGTCACAGCCCCGGTCGTCCGGTCGAACAGGAAGGCGTCCTCCACGTTGTTCGTGTCGTCCGGGACGAGGTCCGGTGCCGTGCTGATGAACGCGACGAACCGCCCATCGTCGCTGATCGACGGGGAATAGGACGGATACCCCGAAGGGGCTGGAGTTTCATTCCGTCGGGTCACCTGGGAGACGGTTCCGGCCCGCCGGTCGAACAGGAACACGTCGCTCGAAAGATTGGCGTCTCCCGGGACGAGGTCCCCGGCCTGACTCACGAATGCCACGTAGTTGCCGTCCCCACTGATGACGGCGACCGGGCCCGCGTATTGGCCGACGGCCACACCGATCGCCCGGCCGGCGGTGTCTCGGCTGACCAGTGTGACCTGCCCGGTCGCCCGGTCGAACAGGTACACGTCCGGCAGGTTGTTGGCGTCGCCGGCGACCAGGTTCCCGGCGTCGCTCACGAAGACGGTGTACCGCCCGTCGTCGCTGACCGCGAGTTGCTGGTACTGACCCCCACTCAAGTGCGAGGCGGCGTTGGCCGTGGCCGACGCCGGGCCGGCCCTGCGGGAGGCCAGCGCCACCGCGCCCGCCGCCCGGTCGAACAGGAAGGCGTCCTCCGACCCGCCGACGTCCCCGGCCACCAGGCCCGGGGCGTTGCTCCGGAAGACCACCGCCGACCCGTCGCCGCTGACCGCAGGGGCGGACGCCCCGCCGTCGGCATACCCCCCGTCGGCCGTTCGACTGACTAGTGAAGCCGACCCGGCCGCCCGGTCGAACACGGCCACATGGGTCGGGAGGGAAAACCCGCCCACTGGGAATCCGTTCCCGCCGGGCAGGTTCGAGGCATTAGTCGTGAACGCCACCACCTCTCCGCCGTCGCTTATGGACTCGACGTACGAGACGCCGTTCAGCACCCCGCCGGCGGCGGTCCGACTGACCAGGGCGACCGACCCGCTCCGACGGTCGAACAGGAACACGTCCGCGGCACGATTGCCATCGCCCGCGACGATGCTGTTATCCGTGCTGTTGAACGCCACATAATTCCCGTCCCCGCTCAGGACAGCGGGGCTCAACGTGTTCGTGTAGGAGTCCACCCCGGCCGGCTTACCGGTGGCGTTTCGGCTAACCAGGGTGATCGTCCCGGCCGCCCGGTCGAACAGGAACACGTCCTGTCGGCCGTTCGAGTCGTCGGCGACGATCCCGTCTGCCTCCGACCCGAACAGGACGACGTTGCCATCGTCGCTTACCCCGACCTCCGTCGGCCAGAAGGCCTTCACCCCCGCGGCGGTGCCGTCGGCCTTGCGACTGACCAGCACGGTGCTGCGGTCGGACAGCCTCGTCAGGTACACGTCGGTCAGGGCGTTCGCGTCCCCGGACTCGACGAGGTCGTCCGCGTCACTCTTGAAGACGACCACCGACCCGTCCCCGCTGACCACCGGCGAGTGCGACCACCCGTCGGCCGCATACGGTGCGACGCCCCAGCGGCTGACCAGGGTCATCTGGTCGGAGGCGAAGTTGTAGGCGTATACGTCATCGGAGTTGTTGAGGTCGTGGACCTGTCGGTCGAGGCGCGTGGAGGAACGGCCGAACGCGACCACGTTCCCGTCGTCGCTGATCGAGACGGTTTCGGCAGCCACATTATGACCGGCGTCCCCATCGACGTTACGGCTGACCAGAGCGGTGGTCCCGATGACCCGGTCGTACCGGAACAGGTCGCGGGTGGGTGAGCTCCAGTCCAACACTTTCCCGCCGGATCGGTTCGTGTGGCTAACCACAGTTCCGGCGTCGGCGGTACTGACGTAAGTCACGTACCGGCCGTTGCCGCTGATGGCGAACGGTCGGGAGACGTCGATCCCGATCGCGTTTCCCGCGAGATCACGGCTGACCAGGGTGACGACCCGGGTGTCCCGGTCGTACAGGAACAGGTCCGGGCTGCCGTTGGTGTCGCCCGGGACAACGTTGTCCGCTCTACTGGCGAATGTCATGTACCGCCCGTCATCGCTGACGCTGACGGTACCGGTTACCGACCCCGCGGTCTCCACCTGGAACCCGGCCAGAGATGCGACCTGCACGGTCGGCACCGACCGCTCTTCGAGCAACTCCAGGCGGAGGCTGGGGAAACGCTTACCAAATCGCCGGGACGGACCGGGCAACGGCTTGCCGAGGGGTGAGGTCATGAGACTTAGGGTGCAGGACGCGAGTAGAGGAACAAATAATGGTGCGAGGTCAGTCGGCCAAGTTCAGTAGGGTGGGTGATTCAGCTAGTCGGTGTGTTCATACTTAACTTTATAGGGCGATAACGGTTCGACAAGATGAAGAATGTTGTCCCAGGATACGATAGGTCAACCCAACGTTCGGTGCTAATACTGGGTCCGGCCGCCAGGTTTGTCGTTACCAGATTTCAACTGTAATGATGAACAGCCAAACCCAAGGAACACAATCCACTCCTCGCAACACGGGACTGGACCGGCACTCCGGAGGATCGATTGCGGGGCCATCAGGACGCAAGCCCGTCGTCCCGACGGCTCATCCCGGATTGTCGATTCTGTTGCTCCTGCCTTTCACAGTATTTCACACAACGACCCCCGATTGCACGACTCCTTGTGGTTCCACACAAGGGATGCGGCTTGACGCAAGGGGCAGCATGTGGCAGGTTCTCCCTGAAAACCAAGTCGTTCGGAGCGTTTTCTGGAGGGCTGTAAGCGCGTTTCGGGACCAAGAGGTCGCAGGTTCAAATCCTGTCAGCCCGACTGCAACGAAGTCCCGTCAGCCGAAGCAGTTCAGCTTACCTCGGGGCGTTCCCGAGCGCGGCCGCAGACGCCGGGTTCTGGCGTAGTTCTACGCCAAAACGCGGAGCGCCGCATGCCACGCCCCAAAAACCCCGTCCCCGCCTACCTCCGGCACAAGCCCACGAACCTGGCCTACGTCCGCATCCCGGACGGCGCCGGCGGCCGCCGGGTCGTGTACCTCGGCCGGTACGACTCCCCCGAGAGTCGACAGGAGTACCGCCGACTGCTCCACACCCTGGACGCCGACACGCCCGGGGTGACGACGTGGAAGGCGGGGCGGTCCGACCGTGGCCGAGATCCTTCTGGCCTTCCTCTGCCACGCCCAGGAGCACTACCGCCGGCCGGACGGGACGGCCACCAGCGAGGTGCTGGAGTTCAAGATCATCAGCCGGACGGTGCGGGAGCTGTTCGGCCGCACCCCGGCCGCCGAGTTCGGTCCCAAGGCGCTCGCGGCCGTCCGCCACCAGATGACGAACATTGGGCTCTGCCGCCGGGTGATCAACAAGCGGGTCGGTCGCGTCAAACTGATCTTCAGGTGGGCCGCGGCCCGGGAACTGGTCCCGGTCACGGTCTACCAGTCGCTCGCCACCCTGGCGGGTCTGCAGAAGGGGAGGACCGCGGCCCGCGACCCGGTACCGATCGGCCCGGTCGATGACGCCGACGTCGAGGCCACGCTCCCCTACCTCCGGCCGGAGGTCGCCGCAATGGTCCGTGTCCAGCGGCTGACCGGGATGCGGCCAGGCGAAGTATGCCGGCTCCGCCCGGCCGACATCGACCGGAGCGGCCCGGTGTGGCTGTTCACCCCTGCCGAGCACAAGATGGCCCACCGCGGTCGGCCGCGGGTGATTGCCGTCGGCCCGACGGCGCAAGTGATCCTCTCCCGGGACTGGCCGGCCGACCCACACGTCTACTGCTTCTCGCCGCGTCGAGCGGTCGAGGCCATGCACGCCGAGCGGTTGGCCAAGAGGAAGACGCCCCGGCACGCGAGCTGCGTCCGCCGGTACGACGCCGAGCGGGTGCAAGACAGGCGCAGGTCGCCCGGGTCGAGATACACAACCACCGGGTACCGGCACGCCGTGGCCCGCGGGGTACGCCGGACGAACGCCGACCGGGCCCGGCACGACGTCCCCGACGGCCACCACGGCCCGAACCTGCCGCCTATCCCCCACTGGCACCCGAACCAGCTGCGGCACGCCCACGCCACCGAGGTCCGCCGGCGGTTCGGACTAGAGTCCGCCCAGGTGGTCCTTGGTCACACCAGGGCCGACGTGACGCAGGTGTACGCCGAGCGGGACGCCGCGCTGGCATTGCGCGTGGCCATTGAGATAGGGTAACTTGATACTACTGCGGGCCGGGAGTAGCTACCCAGCGGTCGTCTCCGTGGATCCTGCCTCCAGGTCAGGGCAGACGGGGGCGGCCCTCGCCGCCCAACCTGGAGACCACCTCGTGTCTGGCACTACTCCCGTTGATTATGCGGAGCCGCTCGCCAAGGCACTGACGGAGATCACGAGATTGTGCGAGGAAAATAGGAGGTTGCGTGACGAGTGCGACGTATGGCGGCAATTATATGAACGCCATGCGAGAGTCGCGACTGTCAGGTCTGATAGGATTCGCGCCCTAACCTCGACAACCAAGTACGACGGACTCCGGGACGCCGCCCGACAATCCGGGGTTAAGGGTACCGCCGCCATAATTATTAAGTTCATCTGCGACGGCCGCGGGACCGCGCCACTGGCCAACCTCCGCACAGTATGCCACTGGACCGGGACCGATGAGAACTGCTGGAATGGTGCCCGTCGGCGTCTCAACCAGAAACTACACCCGTATGGTTGGACGATCGAGACGATCGACCACGCAGCAGTGGCCCGCCGGTTGACCAAAGCGGAGCGACCCGACACGATCCGGTCCCGGGGTCGGAGCCGGTTTGGCAAGCGACGGGGAAAGGACGCGTAAGCAACAGGGAAACGGCAGCTCCACTGCGCGATGATTCCTCCTGAGTAAGGAGGAATCCCCGATGCACCACAAGTACGATCCGCTCTCGCAGATCCCCAGCCCCCAAGTCGTCCGCGAACAGTTGGCCGAAACGCAGGCGCTGGCCGCCCGGCTAGCAATCCTTCTCGATCTCGCCGAGCGCTTGCACGCAGTAGCGACCACCTCTAGCGCGACACCGGCCGACCCGGGCCAAGGGGTGGCGCGTGATTGATTCGCCACTCACTGGTGAGAAACTGCTCTCCCTTTCAGAAGCCGCCCAGCAGTTTCCTGGGAGCCGGGGCGCCGCGCGACTGCACCCAGCGACACAGACACGCTGGATCTTGAAGGGCGCTCGCGCCGCCGACGGTGGTCGGGTCAATCTGGAGGCGATCCGCGTTGGATCGCGCTGGCTTATGAGTGCTGAGGCGCTCGCCCGGTTCTTCGCCTCGTTGACTCGTGCGCAAACCGAAGTCCCCATCCGCACCCCCGCCATCGGGCCAGCACGGCCGCAGACGAAGAGTTACGCCGGTTGGGCGCTTGAGCGCAAAAAGTGTCGGCCCGGGCCGACACTCAGCCTTCCATACGTCATTGGGATTAAATGATGGTATCTGGACAGACTCACGTAAACAACGGCAGTTGTACCCAGTCCGAGGGCGCCGCGTGGGCGGCCCGAGTCGCGGTACTGGCTCGACTAACCCTGGCCCACCTCATCGTCCGCGCCGACCGGTACGGCAAGTACGGGCCAGACGGCCGCACGTGGATGTAGCCGTCAGACCGAGAACAGAACCTGCCCCCCGAGCCGTTGGCCGCCGAGCGCCTGGCACAGCACTACCGCGGCGAGCCCTGGAACATCGTCGGCTCCCTCACGCTGGACATCGCCGGAATGGGCAAGGAGCTGGTTCTCGACATTGATGCGCACGACGGGCAAGCTCACGACGCCGCGGCAAACCTGAGGTTTGCCGCCCAGATCTGGCGCGTGTGCAACGGCCTGGGGGTTACCGCCCTCGTCTACGGTAGCAACGGCAAGGGGGGAGTTCACGTCCGCGTGGGCTTCGCGAGACTGATGCCCGGGTGGAAGCTCCGCCGGTTCGGTTTCTGGCTGGTGCGGGGTTGGAAGGACGCCGGGGTCTTAACCGCGCCGGAGGTGTTCCCGAAACAGGATCGCCCCGGGTCGGAGGGGTGCGGCAACTACGTCCGTCTTCCCGGCAAGCATCACAAACGCGACTACTGGCCCGAGGTGTTCGACGGCCAGCGCGGCTTGACCGGCTCCGCCGCCGTCGATCACGTTATCCGGGTGTTATCGAATCCGAACGACCCCGCGCGGATCCCCGGCCCGAAGGGAAGCAGGGCAACTGGCTGGTGATGCCGTCGGAGGACGAAGTGACCTCGCCGACGTCCGTCATACCCGAGGGTCCTCCGCGACATGGACCAGGCCACGCACAACAAGATCGTATCGTTCATCTGGGGGATCGCCGACGACGTGTTGCGCGACCTGTTCAAGCGGGGCAAGTACCCGGACGTCATCCTGCCGATGTGCGTGCTGCGGCGGCTCGACGCGGTGCTGGAGCCGACCAAGAAGGCCGTCCGCGACACCAAGAAGCAACTGGACGAGTTGGGCATCACCGAGCAGCGGGCCGCCCTGTGCGAGGCCGCCGGACAGGCGTTCTACAACACCTCCGAGTTCACCCTCCGCGACCTGAAGGGCCGCGCCAGCCAGCAGCAGCTCTTAATCGACTTCGAGGCGTACCTCGACGGCTTCTCCGCCAACGTCCAGGAGATCCTGGAGAACTTCAAGTTCCGCAACCAGATCCCCACCCTCTCTCGAAGGCCGACGCCCTCGGCACGCTCATCGAGAAGTTCCTCGACACCGAAATCAATCTCGCCCCGAAACCGGTCCTGAACGACGACCGGTCGGTCAAGCACCCCGCGATGGACAACCACGCGATGGGGACGGTCTTCGAGGAACTGGTCCGCAAGTTCAACGAGGAGAACAACGAGGAAGCCGGCGAGCACTGGACCCCGCGCGACGCGGTCAAGCTGATGGCCGACCTGATCTTCCTCCCCGTCGCCGACCAGATCCGCTCCGGCTCGTACCTGCTTTACGACGGCGCGTGCGGCACCGGCGGCATGCTCACCGTCGCCGACGAGCGCCTGCAAGCCCTGGCCGGGGTGAAGGGCAAGACCGTCAAGACGCACCTCTTCGGCCAGGAGATCAACCCGAAGACGTTCGCCATCTGCAAGGCGGACATGCTGCTCAAGGGCGAGGGTGAGAACGCCGACCACATCGTCGGCGGCGCGGAGTGGTCCACCCTCTCGCACGACGCCTTCCCGGCCCGCGAGTTCGACTTCATGCTCACCAACCCGCCCTACGGCAAGAGCTGGAAGAAGGACCTCAACGACCTGGGCGGCAAGGACGGCATGTGCGACCCGCGCTTCCAGGTCGCCCACAACGGCGAGGAACTCTCGCTGGTGACCCGCTCCAGCGACGGGCAGATGCTCTTCCTGGCCAACATGGCCAGCAAGATGAACCACAGGTCCCCGCTCGGCAGCCGGATCGCCGAGGTCCACAACGGCTCGTCCCTCTTCACCGGTGACGCCGGCCAGGGGGAGAGCAACATCCGCCGCTGGCTCATCGAGAACGACTGGCTCGAAGCCGTCGTCGCGCTGCCGCTCAACATGTTCTACAACACCGGCATCGCCACCTACGTCTGGGTGCTCACCAACCGCAAGCCCGACCACCGCAAGCGCCAGGTCCAGCTCATCGACGCCACCCAGTGATTCAAGCCGCTGCGCAAGAATCTCGGCAAGAAGAACTGCGAACTCGCCGAGGACGACAGCCGCCGCATCTGCGACACGCACCGCGACTTCGCCGAAACCGCCCTGTCGAAGGTCTTCCCCAACGACGCGTTCGGCTACTGGAAGGTGACCGTCGAGCGGCCGCTGCGGCTGCACAGCCAGCTCGCGCCGAAGGCCATCGAGTCCCTCCGCTTCGCCTCCGGCGACGAGGAGATCCGCGCCGCGCTGCACGACGAGCTTGGCGACGCCCTGTTCACCGACTTCGCGCCCGTGAAGGTGGACCTGGAGAAGCGGCTCCTGAGCTGGGGCAACGACGAGGCCGAGGACGACGCCGACGAGGACGCCCCGCCCCGTAGGGGGCTGCCCGACAAGAAGCGGAAGAAGCGACTCGACGCGAAGACCTGGAAGCGTGACGGCCGGCTCGTCGAGGCCGCGACCGCGCTGAGAGCGGAACTTGGCGGTGACCTGTTCGAGGACCACAACCGGTTCCGCGACGCCGTCGAGGCCGCGCTCAAGAAACTCGGCCTCAGGCTCGGCGCGGCCGACCTGAAGACCCTGTACCGGGCCGTGATCTGGCGGGTCGAGACGGCCGTGCCGGTCTTCGCCAAGGTCCACAGGTCCGGCAAGGCGACCGCCGACCCGCTCCGCGGCCGGTTCGAGGCGACGGTCGGCGGCAAGGCGTGCGTCGTCGAGTACGAGCCGGCCAGTGACCTCCGCGACACCGAACAAGTCCCGCTACTGGAGCCGGGCGGCGGCGATCGCCCACACGCTCGCCGCGGTGGCCCTGGAGATGGGCAAGGTGGGCAAGCCGCCGGAGATCCACTTCGGCTGGACCGAAGAGAGCCCGGTCAGCGGGACCTTGGGGTTCCTGCTGTTCGGCGAGGGGAACGTGCCGTGGATGGTCCGGGAGCTAATCCACCGGGCCGAGCCGGACCCGAGCAAGCGTCCGAAGGTCGTAATAGCCGATAGCTGACGGGACAACTACCGGCGATACCTCACGCACCTCACTCCAGCCCTGAGATCCGGTGGGCAGTTTTCCCTGTTCCGTGAAACTCCTCGCGCTTCGCGGAGTGGTCACTTCATCTCTCGCTGGCCACGACTGGTTTTCACCGACATGATCCTGTCATTCAACGACAAGATCGTGGAGTGAGAACCCGGACTGAGCCGAACCGCGACGACAGGTAAACGCCGACGGCGACCTCATCCCGACCCACGCCAGCGGCCACATCTACGCCGATGACTTGGGCAAACTCGTGACTGTCTTGAACGCATAGTCGGTCATCCCCATCCACACCTTCGAGCCCCAGATGCTCTGCGACCAGTTCCCGAACGCGGAGTTGCGGTCGGACGGCGATCCCTACCACCTCTGCTGCGCGACCGGCTTTACGCCTTCCAGCGGGTACCCGATCCGGACGGCCGTCCGCAGAGAATCGAACCCGTGACCAAGACCCTGGCCGAACTCCAATCTCTCTGCCACCAAATCGGAATCATCGTCCCGTCTCAGCACCGGCCCGCCGCTCACTGGCATGGTCCCGCCGGACGGCAGGAGCGACCAGCAGCGCCACGGGATTTGGCCGAAGGCCACCGAGCCAACCCTTTACCCGGCGAAACTGGGCCGCGAGCCGTCCTTGGCACCGCGCTGCGGCATTCGATCAGCGTTCACGGCTGCCGGGATTTACCCATTGACCTCCCCACTCCTGGCTCAGTCCTTGGAGCCACGCGTCCCAGGCTGCTCGGGACCGCGAAGGGGGATAAGGAACAGGGGCGATCGGCTCCTGCGACGTCCAGATGATCTCGATTCGCCCGTCAGTGCTGAAGCGGCCGAGCCGGGCTGTTCGCCACGCGTGCTGGTTGTGCGGATCGATCCGCACCAACCCCTCGGGCGCCTCGAAACTTTGACCGCCCAGGGCGAGGCGGATCGCCCCCACGTCCTCACTGCCCACCGTCTGCACCGCCTGCGCCCAGAGATTCACCCCGGCGTACGCCGCCGCCACGGGATCAGAGGTCATCCGGTGGAGTCCGTAGCGTTCCTGGAAGCGGCGCACGAACTCATGGTTCTCGGGTCGGTCGATGTTCTGGAAATAGTTCCAGGCCGTGTAGTCGCCCGCCACGTCGTGCGCCACCAGGCTACGCAACTCGTGCTCCACCGTGCCGAAGGAAACGGTCGGCATCCGGTCCGGCCTCACGCCCGCCCGGCGTAGCGCCCGGTAGAACTGCACCTTGCTGTCCCCGGCGATCATCTCCAGGAGCACCTCCGGCTGAGCCCGCACCAGCGCCTGGACCAGATCGGCGACCTCGCCGCTACCTAGCGGCAGGTACGCTTCGCCGACGATCTCGCCTCCCAGGGCCGTCACCTCATCCTTGATGATCGCGGCGGTCGCGTGTGGCCAGACGAAGTCGGAGCCGACCAGGAAGAAGCGTCGGCCCAGGTGTTCCGATGCCCAGCGCATCGCCGGTATTACTTGCTGGTTGGGAAGCGCCCCGGTGTAGACGATGTTCGGCGACTGCTCCAGTCCCTCGTACTGCATCGGATACACCAGCAGGTGGTCGTGCTCCTCGACCACCGGCCGCACCGCCTTGCGGCTCGCCGAGGTCCAGCAGCCGAAGATGGTGTGCACCCGCTCGCGGGTGATGAGCCGCTCGGCTTGCCGCGCGTGCGTGGGCCAGTCGGATAGCCCATCGACGACAACGGCCTTGAGGCGACGGCCCAGCACGCCTCCCCGCTGGTTGATCTCCTCGACGGCCAGCAGGGTACCTTCGACCACTGGCGTTTCACTGTGGCCCATCGTGCCCGACAGGGAGTGCAGTATGCCCACACGGAGTACCGTTCGGCGCACCAG
>DATLIF010000586.1:0-6259 GCA_035539575.1 Fimbriiglobus sp.
TAGAATACTCGACCCACCCTACGAAAGCCGCAATGACCCCCGACACACCCGCCCCGACCGACAAGGGCCGCCGATCCGCCGTCCTGACCGCGTTCCTCGTCACCGCCATCGACCTGCTCGGGTTCGGCATCGTGCTGCCGCTGGTGCCGCGGTACGCCGAACTGTACCTGGGCGACTCCAGCCCGACCGCCAAGGGCGTGGTCATCGGCCTGCTGTACAGCTCGTTCTCGCTGATGCAGTTCGTCTTCGCCCCGATGTGGGGCCGGCTGTCGGACCGGATCGGCCGGCGACCGGTGCTGCTGCTGAGCCTCGCCGGGTCGGTGGTGTTCTACGCG
This sequence comes from Fimbriiglobus sp., assembly GCA_035539575.1. Lineage (GTDB taxonomy): Bacteria > Planctomycetota > Planctomycetia > Gemmatales > Gemmataceae > DASSAT01. The sequence continues at coordinate 336 of DATLIF010000586.1, forward strand.
CTCTTCGCGGTCGCCGCGACGCTGCCGGCCGAGCAAGGCACGCTGGCGATCGCGCTCTTGCTGGCGAGCCGGGTCGGGGCGGGGATTGCCGGCGCGAGCGTCAGCACCGCGGCCGCGGTGATCGCCGACTGCACGCCACCGGAGAGGCGGGCACGGGGGATGGCGCTCATAGGGGCGGCGTTCGGCATCGGGTTCACGTTCGGCCCGCTGATCGCCTGGGCCGGGGAAGAGGTCTTCCAGAATGAAAAGTGGGGACCGGGGGCCGCGGCGTCCGGGCTGTCGCTGGTCGCGCTCCTGCTCGCCGCGGCGATCTTCAAGGAAACACTTCCGCCCGGCCCGAAGCCGAAGCGGGAGCTGTTCAGTCTCGCCCGGACGGCCGAGGTGCTGCGGATGCCGACGGTTGGGCCGCTGGTGCTGATCTACTTCCTGGCGATCTTCGCGTTCGCCAACTTCGAGGGGACGCTGTCGCTGTTCACCGAGAAAGCGTTCGGCCTGGACCGCCGGGACAACTACCTGGTGTTCGCGTTCGTCGGGTTCGTGCTGATGCTGGCGCAGGGCGGCCTCTATCGTCCGCTGGCCGGCCGCCGCAGTGAGGAGTCGCTGATGCGGGCCGGGGTGGCGATGATGTTTCTGGGCCTCGGCGGGCTGGCGGCGGTGGCGTACGGGGCGTACCAGCAAGCCGACAACCTCAAGCCGTGGTTCTACGCGAGTCTGACGGTGGCGGTGACGGGCTTCGCGTTTGTTAACCCGTCGATCTCGGCACTGGTGTCGAAGCGGTCCGACCCGTCGCGGCAGGGCGAGGTGCTGGGCGTGAACCAGTCGTTCGCGGCGCTGGGCCGCATCCTGGGGCCGTTCGTTGGCAGCTACGTCTTCTTCTTGCACGACTCGCGGACGCTACCGTTCGCGGTCGCCGCCGCGGTGCTACTCGGCGTCGCGCTGCTGCTCCGAAGAGTTTCACCACAAAGACACAAAGGACACAAAGAAGAAGACACAAGGCAGAGTTCTGAAGACCTGTCTTGAAGACCGGATTTCTGTTATCTGTCTTCTGTCTTCTTTGTGTCCTTTGTGTCTTTGTGGTGAATCCTCTTGGCCCGCCGGATCGCCATTCTGAAGCCGAGCGCCCTGGGCGACATCGTCCACGCCCTGCCGGTGCTGACCGCGCTGCGCGGGCGGTTCCCGGATGCGCACATCACCTGGATCGTGAACAAGGCGTACGAGCCGCTGCTGACCGGGCACCCGCACCTCTCCGAGACGCTGCCGTTCGACCGCGGCGCGTTCAAGAAGGACCCGCGCAAGGCGGTGACGTACTCCCTGCGGTTCGCGGATGAGTTGCGGCGGCGGCGGTTCGATCTGGTCATCGATTTGCAAGGGTTGCTGCGCACCGGGCTGATGTGCGCGGCGACCGGTGCCCCGGTGAGGGTCGGGTTCGCCAACGCCCGCGAGGGGAGCCGACACTTCTACACCCGCCGTGTCGAGGTCCCCAACGCCGACCGCATCCATGCCGTCGATCGATACTGGCGCGTCGTGGAGTCGCTCGGTGCGGCGGATCAGCCGAAGCGGTTCATCGTCCCGCTGCGGCCGGACGAAGTAGCCGCCGTGCGCGAGGAGTTGGCCGACCTGCCGCGGCCGTGGCTGGCGCTGGCGGTCGGGGCGCGCTGGGTCACGAAGCGCTGGCCGACGGGCCACTTCGCGGCGCTGGCGGGCAAGGCCCAGGAGAAATCCAGCGGCGCGGTGCTGTTCGTTGGCACGGGCGAGGACGCCGCGCCTTCGCAGGAGGTCGGCCGGCAACTTCGCGGCCCGTGGCGCGATTTCACCGGCCGGACCACCCTGCCCCGGCTGGCGGCGCTTCTGTCGCTGTGCGATGTCATGATCGCCAACGACACCGGCCCGCTACACCTGGCCGCGGCGCTGGGCCGGCCGTGCGTCGCCCCGTATACCTGCACGAAGGTGGCGCTGCACGGCCCGTACGGCTTCGCCGGCGGCGTCGAGACATCCGTCCCGTGCGCCGGCAGCTACCTCAAGCAGTGCCCGCACGGCATGATCTGCATGCCGGACCTGACCGCCGAGAAGTTGTGGCCGCCGCTGTCGCAGGTGTTGGAAACATGGTCCGCCAACTCCCGTTCCGACTGATCCTGGCCAGCGGCTCCCTCGGTAGACGGGAGTTGATGAAGCTGCACGGCTACGAGTTCGAGGTCCGCCCGGCGAACATCGACGAGCCGACCGAGGCCCGTCTGGGCGACTGCCGACACTATGTCGCGGAGCTGGCGTGGCTGAAGGCCGCCGCGGTCTCGCCGACGGTGAGCGAAGGCGTGGTGATCGCCGCGGACACGGTCGGCTGGCTCAACGGCAAGGTGATCGGCAAGCCCGAGGACGAGGCCGACGCCCGGCGGATCATCCGCTCGCTGTCGGGGACGACGCACGAACTCTGGACCGGCGTCTGCCTGTGGGTGCGCCCCGGCGACTATCAAGTGACGTGGCAGGAGCTGAGCCGGGTGCGGATGAAGGCCCTCACCGACGCGGAGATCGACGAGTACATCGCGACGCGGAAGTGGGAAGGCTGCTCCGGGGCGTATGCGATCCAGATGCCCGACGACCCGTACCTGACGGTGGCGGAGGGGTCGGTTAGCAACGTGATTGGCCTTCCCATGGAGTCGCTGGAGAAGGCGCTGGGGTGGCTGGCAGCGACCCGGCCCGGGTCGGCGTAGGCCCGGTGAGTCTGCTTTAGGAGCCCGAAGAGTCACTCGCCTCGCGGCCCGGTCACGGGCTTCAGCTTGACCCGGTGCGGCACCGCGTTGGGCGTATCCTCCGGCGGCATCTCATACGGCAGCGCCTTCAGGAACGCCACCAGGTCTTCCACCTGCACCGGCGACAGGTGGCTCGTCGTGCCGTGCTTGTCGCCCTTGTTGTGGGTCGTCAGCACCTCGTGCAGCGTCTTCGCCCGGCCGTCGTGCAGGTACGGGGCCGCCCGGTAGACGCTCAGCAGCGTCGGCGTGTCGTAGAGCGGGCCGATCTTCTCGTCGGCGCCGCCGCCGGTGCCCACGTCGTGCCGGTTGAACGGCTTCGCCACCTGGCTGTCGGTGTAGTACGGGCCGCTGTGACAGGTCGCGCACTTCGTCTCGGCGCTGAGGAACAACGCCTTGCCGCGCTCCGCCGCGGGCGAGAGCTTGCCGGGCGCCGGGGAGTGCGGCGAGAGCCGGAACGGGAACGAGTTCGTGTAGATCGCCAGCGCGTCCAGGTCGGCGGTGCGGCCGGCCATCGTCTCCTCCAACTCGGCGAACTCGGTGAACGACTTCCGCGGCTTGACCTGGTCCTTGCACAGGCCGCGGCCCTGCATCAGCTTGCCGCGGACGGTGTACTCGAAGTCCTGCACCTCGTCGCGGTCGGCCGACCAGTGCAGCGGGTGCGTGTGCGCCAGCCCGAACAGGTTCGGGCTCCGGCGCAGCCCCTCGGGGTTCTTCCAGACACGGCCGTCGGTCAGCCCGTCCGGGTGGCACGACGAGCAGGCGATCCACCGCACGTTGGTCATCGGCTGGCGGGCCGACTGGAACAGCTCCTTGCCGCGCCGCCACTCCGGGGTGTGTGCCGGCTCGCAGACCGGGACCGCCGCGAGCTTCTTGCCGTCCGCGTCGAAGACCGCCACCGCGTAGTCGAGGGTGTTGTAGATGTAGACTTCCTTGCCGTCGGGGCTGACCCGCACGGCCCGCGGGTGCTTGCCGACCGGGATCAGCCGGCCGATCGGCTCGGACTCCACGAAGTCGTCGTCGAGGACCTTCGACACGTTCATGTCGTCGGTCCCGCCGTAGACGGTGTAGAGCTTCGTGCCGTCCGGCGAGAGGGCGGCCTCCCACGGGTTCGTCACCGCGATCACGCCGTTGTAGGTGTCCAGCGCCCGGGTCCGACGGCGCTTCTCCCCCTTGTCCGGGACGAGGTCGCAGAACGACAAATGCGGGAAGATCGACCCGCTGGCGTCAAATGCCGTCACCCGGCTGCGGATGTGCGACAGGTACGCCTTGGGCCGCGTCGGGTGCAGCACGACGCTGCGGCACAGGTTGTCGATCGAGCCGCCCTCCCATTTGTCCACGACCTTCCCGGTTCCCCGGTCCACGGCGAGGAGTGTGGCGGTGAAGAACTCCGCGGTGTAGAGCGTCTTCTCGTCGTGCGACAGGGCGACGCCGCGCAGGCCGGCACCGACCTGGAACGTGCGGGCCACCTTCCGCGCCGGCACGTCGATCTCGGTGACGGTCCCCGGGTAGTCGTGGGTGACGTAGGCGAACCGCCCGTCCTTCGTGGTCACGACGCCGTAGGGCTCGTCGGCGACCTTCCACGTCTGGACCACCTTCCGCTGCTCGGTGTCGATGAGCAGCACCGCGTCGTCTCCGTAGACCGTGACGACCGCGAGCGGGCCGCTGCCGACCCAGGCCGCAGATTCCGGGTGGTCGCCGGCGGCGACCTCGGCGACCGCCTTGCGGGCCTTCAGGTCCACGACCGTTACGGTGCCGCTGTCGGTGTTGGCGACCAGCAGCCGCGAGCCGTCTGGCGAGACGTCCAGCAGCGAGCTGGACGACCCGGCGAGGGCGGGAGACAACATCACGAGGGTGGCGAAGACGAGCGCGAGCGGCGAACGCATGGCGGGGCCTCTGAGCCGCGGAGCCGGAGCGGGCGTTGAGTTAATGAGTGTAGCAAAGCGGGCGTGGGGTGTAATCCCCGAGGGGGCCATGCTCAACAAAGCGAGCGGGGGGCGTAAGCCCCCCGAGTGAGATCACTTCCACACGCGCTTCCATCGGGGGGCTAACGCCCCCCGCTCGCTTTGTTGCTACTTCTTCTCCTCGCTTTTGGACTCGCCGGCCTTCGGGGCCTTCTTCTTGACCTCCTCGGTGATCGTCCAGATGTGCAGCTCGTATTCGTCCCCGTCGTCCCCGGTCACCTTCTTGGTCTCGTCCGGCTTCCAGTCGCCGAAAGTGAACCGGTGCGACACCACCCGGGCGCCGACCTTCAGGTCGCGCCACAGGATCGGCCGGATCAACGCGTCGAACTCGTTGCCCATGTACATCATGACCACGGTGGCCTCGGGCAGATCCTTGATGTCCAGCGCGTCGCCCTGACGAATCTCGATCTTGTCCGCCAGTCCCGCGGCCTTGACATTGGCCTTGGACTCCTCCACCCGCTCCGGGTCGAGGTCAATGCCGACGCCCTTCTTGGCGCCGCCCTTGACGGACGCGATCAAGATGCGTGCGTCGCCGCAGCCCGGCTCGAACACCACGTCGTCCTTGGTGATCTTGGCCAGTTTGACCATCTGGGCGACGATGTCGTCCGGCGTCGGGACGTAGCGGATCTCGGCCCGGTCGTTGGCGTCGTCCTGGGTCATGTCCACGGCCACTTCGTCGCCGGCCTTGAACGTGACCGTCTTGTTACGAACGATGACCGTGTAGTTGTTCGGCCGCCACTTCGCCGTGAACTTGTACTCGTAGGACTTGCCCGACTCGATCGGCGGGGTCTCGAACTCGCGGCTCTTGCCGGTCGCCTTGGTCGGCTTGTCCTCGATCAGCAGCTCGGCGTCGTCCTGGGGCAGTGTGACCTTGACCCGAGACTTGACGGTCCCGGCGGCGGGCTGCTTCTTCTCCGGCTCCTGGGCGGTGGTCGGTCGGGCCAGGGCGACGAGCCCGACCCAGAGAACCGCCGCCAGCCCGACACGAACGAAGGTCCGCATGGTTGTTGCTCCTGAGACTACCGGGCGGCGACCGCCGCCCCGAGGGGTGGGGATACGAGGTCGCCAGGCCGCCGGCAACGACGGGAAAGGGGTCGTCCGGGGTGGGGTGATTGTCGCACACCCGACGCCCGGCCGCAACGGACCGGGCCCGCCCGGGTGTCCCTGTGGATTTGGGCGAGCGGGGGGCGTCAGCCCCCTGTTGAACTCAACAGGGGGC
>DATLIF010000587.1:0-2172 GCA_035539575.1 Fimbriiglobus sp.
GAGTGGCGCATCGGGGTGGTCTCCGCCGGTGAGGGGCCGAGCCCCATCTTCACCCGGGGAGCCACGGCGGCCTATCCTCCAGCCACCCAGCGGCTTGCAGACTTGTAAGTGCCATTCGGCGAGGTGACCGACGCACGCAACTCGGAGGCTTGGCGAATGCCCCGGTCGTCTCCGGCCCCCGCGCGCAGGTTACGGTGAGTACGATGACTCAACAGGTCCAGGGAGTACGCCAGCAGCCCATGAGAGATTCGGGCGATTCGCTGTCACACTCGCCCCCTGCACTTGTCCAAGGCGTCGGAAGCCCCGACCGACTTTGAAGGCGGCGAACGCTGTGTCGGAGAGGCGAACATGTCCAATCCCTTCGCGGAGCACGCAGGTGGCGACGCGGAAGACGCCACGCTGGTGGAACGGGCCACAAACGGCGACCGGGCCGCGCTGGAGGAGTTGGTCCTGCGGCACCAGGCGTGGGTCTATAACATCGCCGTCCGCATGGTGTCCACTCCCACGACGCCGAGGAGGTGACGCAGGAGGTGCTGGTCAAGGTCATCACCTAGCTCGGCACGTTCAAGGCCGAGAGCGCCTTCCGCACGTGGCTGTACCGCATCGTCGCCAACCACGTCCTGAACATGAAGCAGCTAGCTGCCGAGTCGCGGTCGCTGACCTTCTCGCAACTCGGCGCGGCCATCGACCGCACGCCCGAACTCGACCTGCCCGATCCCGGCACCGTTCCGGTCGAGGTGCCGCTGCTCGTCGAGGAGGCGAAAGTCGCCTGCACGACCGGGATGCTCTTATGCCTGGACCGTCGCCAGCGGCTCATCTTCACGCTCGGCGACATGCTCGGCGTGAGCGACACCGTCGGTGGCGAGGTCCTGGAGATGTCCGCCGACACCTTCCGCCAGTCCCTCACCCGCGCCCGCCGCGACCTGCACCAGTTCATGAACAACCAGTGCGGACTGGTGAACAAGGCCAACCCGTGCCGGTGCGCGAAGAAGACCCGCGGGTTCATCGAGCAGGGGCAGGTGGACCCCCACCGCCTCGAATTCGTCCCGCTCCACGTCCGCCGGGTCCGCGAGGTGGCCCCCGCCGCGGTCCGCGAGATCGAGGACGTCGTCGAAGCGCGGCACGTGGCCGTTTACCGCGAGCACCCGTTCCTTGAGCCCGCGGACCAGGTCGGTTGGCTCCGCCGCATGCTCGACAGCGAGCAGGTTCGCGGGGCACTCCGACTGAATTGATACTTTTCGGCGACCAGTTGTCACAGTCGCCCGTCGAGCCTGTCTCAGTGCCTGACTGAGCCGCCCGCTGCGAAAGCCGCTCCTCAGACGGATCGACGCGGGCCGGGCAAGTCGTCACCTCGCCGGCCGAATGCTTGTCGGCGAGGTTCCCACACCCACCACGGAGACATTCCCATGAGACCGACCCTTCGCACCGCCTGCCTCCTCCTCGCCACCGCGTTCATAGCCCCGCCGGTCGGAGCGGCGGACGTCGAGACCTTCCACGTCAACCCCGAGACCGGGGCCGACACCAACCCCGGCACCAAAGAGAAGCCGTTCAAGACGCTCCCCGCTGCGGCCGACCGGGTGAACGAGTTGAAAACGGAGGGTGCGGCGACACTCGTCCTGTCCCCCGGCACCTACGCCCTCGACCGGCAGTTCTCGCTCAAGGCGAACCGCAAGTACACGAAGGCCGACCGCCTGACGATCCGCGCCGAGGAGTTGAACCACTCCGCCGGTATGCGGCGGCTGTTCGCCGCGTTCGGGCTGGAGCCGGGGCCTGGCCTGGACCGGGCGGTCGGGCGGCCGCTCAACGCGCGGGACGAGTGGCCGCGGCGGCCGCGGGCGGAGCTGACCGCCCCACCCGCGTTCCCGTCCGCCGACCCTCTGTCCGCCGCGGAGCGCGACCGGCTGCTGGTCGGGATGGTCGCGTACCTGCGGCGGACCCGGGCGCGGGAGGTGGCGGGGATGCGGCCCGACGACCGGCTGGCCGGGACCCGGCTGTTGGCGGCGACCCGGCTGGTGGCCGAGGCCGAGCCGGAGCGGGCGTTCGGCCGGGCGCTGGCGTTCACCGACGCCGAGCGGGTTCTTGTCCACTAGCTGCTGCGGTCGCGGGCCCCGCGGGATGTGGCCTTCCTGGTGCACCGGCGGTCGTCGCCGTCGGGCGTCGGGTACACCTTCG
>DATLIF010000588.1:0-3355 GCA_035539575.1 Fimbriiglobus sp.
GAGTGGCGCATCGGGGTGGTCTCCGCCGGTGAGGGGCCGAGCCCCATCTTCACCCGGGGAGCCACGGCGGCCTATCCTCCAGCCACCCAGCGGCTTGCAGACTTGTAAGTGCCATTCGGCGAGGTGACCGACGCACGCAACGCCAAGAGGCGAATTGCCCGCGGGGTGAAACTATGTAGGAGCCCTCTGTCGGACCGGTAGCGTGGGGCGTGGCGGTGCGTCTTCCGAGCGACCCCAACCTGGAGGCACCCATGCTTCACGTCGGGCTCGACATCCACAACACCCGCATCTCGATTTGCGTACTCGACGAGGCCGGGCAAGTGGCCCGCCGCTGCCAGGTCCGGACCATCGAGGAGATGGTCCACGTCCTCAAGGGCCTGCCCGATCGGTTCGAGGTGTACTACGAGGCCAGCTGCGGGTACGGCCACTACCACGACGTGCTCAAGCCGCTGGCCGCCCGGGTCCTGGTAGCGCACCCCGGGCACCTCCGGCTGATCTTCCGGTCGAGGAACAAGAACGACCGCAACGACGCCGAGCGGCTGGCCAAGATGCTGAATCTGGGCGAGACGCCGACCGTCCACGTGCCGTCGGCCGACGTCCGGGCCTAGCGAGAGCTGGCCAACTGCCGCGGCCGGCTCGTCGCCAAGCGGACGCGGGCCAAGTACACCCTCCGGGCCCTGCTCCGTAGCGCCGGGGTGGTACCGCCGGAGAGGCCCGGGCTGTGGACGAAGGCCGGGCTGAAGTGGCTCCGCGAACTGGATCTGCCGACGGCCTCCCATCAACTGCGGCGTGACCTACTGCTCGAAGAGGTCGAGGCGCTCACGAGGCAAGTCCGGCGCATCGAAGAGGAGTTGAACTGCCAGGCCCGGAAGACGCCGGCCGTGGCCATGCTGCGGACCATCCCGGGGGTCGGGGCACGGACGGCCGAGGCGGTGGCCGCGTTCGTCGACGACCCGCACCGGTTCCGCACCGCCAAGGCGGTCGGCCGGTACTTCGGCCTCGTCCCGTGCCAGGACCAGTCGGGCGACCGGGACCGGCTCGGGCACATCACACGGGAGGGGCGCCGGTCGTCCGCCAGCTGGTCGCCGAGGCCGCCTGGTAGGCGATCCGACGGTCGCCGACCGTCCGGGCGTTCTACGAGCGGACCCGGCGGGATGAACCGCAGCGGCAGAAGATCGCCCTGGTGGCGACGGCCCACTACCTGGTGCGGGTGATGTGGGCCATGCTGCGGCGGGGGACCGTCTGGCAGGAACAACCGGCCCTGGCCGCTTGACCGCGGCCGGCACGAGTGCGGGCGGTCCGACCGGCCCCACGTCGGGATCGAGAGCGGGACCCAGGTTGCACCCCGAGGTCCGACCTGGCGCATCACGACGCCGCTGGTGTGAATGGGGACAACCGCATACTCTTTCCTGGCGCTCCGCGACCGCGGATGACGCCGAATGGATGTCTGGGAGGTCCCGCGCTCGTCCCGCTCCGGTCTTGACAGGGGGCTCCTCATGGATGTCGGACCGACGCGCGACACCCCAGACTTTTGACCTTCGGACCGAATGCCACTTCGGCAGGGACCGCAGCGCCTTGTCGTACTCGATCGCGCGTCGGTCGTCCTGTCTGAACTTCCAGCACGCCCGCCGGACGCCGATCTGACACGTCTCCTCCCGGACGGATGGACCCGCTCACGAGCCAAACCGGTGGCACGTCCGGCCTGACTCGCGGGCGACCCGACTGCATTCTCGCCCAGCGGTAGCGCCCCCGCACCATCGAGTTAGGGGTCACCCTTCGTCCGACCGGGGGGCACCCCCGGTCACGGGTACACGTTGGAAAAAATGTTTCCAATATTCGTGTCCAGATTCCAGGGTGATCGGGAGGTAAGGACCTCATCGCCTTCGCGCCGCCCGGTGGTGTGGCTCGGGTCGGCGGTAGGCTTTCGCGTTCGCCCGTGCGCGCCGTCGGCTCGCACCGGGTCGGTGGGTTCCTGCGCGCCGATGAGGTGTGTCATGACGATGCTAACGGCCCCCGCTCGCCCGACGCCGGACTTGGCACCCCCCGGTGTGGCCGACCCCGGGCCGCTGCGGGCCGCCCACACGCCGAACTTCCCCGCCCTGCTGCGGCAGATGGGCGCGGCGCTGCTGGTCACCACCTACCAGGCCGGCAAGCTCGTGGTGGCTCGTGACGAGGGTGACCACCTCAACACCCACTACCGCAGTTTCAAGGCCCCCATGGGCCTGGCCTTGACCGACGGCGGTGCCAAGCTCGCTATCGGCACGACCCTCCAGGTCTGGGAGTTTCGCGACGTCCCCGACGTCGCCCGCCGCCTGGAGCCCGCCGGTACGCACGACGCCTGCTTCCTGCCGCGCGCGAGCCACGTCACCGGCAATGTCCTGATCCACGAGATGGCCTACGGCTCCGGCGGGGAACTCTGGTTCGTCAACACCCGCTTCTCCTGTCTGGCCACGCTCGATTCCGAGTCGAGCTTCACGCCGCGGTGGCGGCCGCCGTTCGTCTCCGAGCTGGAGCCGTCGGACCGCTGCCACCTCAACGGCCTGGGCATGGTGGACGGCAAGCCAAAATACGTCACCGCGCTCGGCGACACGGACACCCCGGCCGGCTGGCGGCCGAACAAGGCCCATGGCGGCGTCCTGATGGACGTGGACTCGGGCGAGGTCATCACCCGCGGGCTGTCGATGCCGCACTCGCCGCGGTGGCACGCCGGCCGGCTGTGGGTGTGCGAGTCCGGCTCGGGAACGCTCGGCACCGTGGACCTGAGCAGCGGCAAGTACGAGGCGGTCGCGGCCGTGCCGGGGTTCACGCGCGGGCTGGACTTCGTTGGCGACCTCGCCTTCGTCGGGCTGTCGCAGGTCCGCGAGTCGGCCGTCTTCAGCGGCATTCCGATCACCGACCGGCTCGCCCCCGAACAACGGACGTGCGGGGTCTGCGTGGTGGACCTGCGCCGCGGGGAGCCGGTCGCCCTGCTCAAGTTCGAGAGCGGGGTTCAGGAGGTGTTCGCGGTGGCGGTGCTGCCGCGGCGGTTCCCCGACCTGATCAACGACGACGAGAAGCTGCTGGAGAGTTCGTTCGTGGTCCCCACCGAGTGCCTCGGTGAGGTCGCGGCGACGGTCCGCGCTGCGGGACCGACGTGACACCCTCAACCCTCGACTCGATCCGGCAGCGGGGCGGGCGACCACGGTACGGACCCAGGAACGCAGTGACATGGGCGACACCTGTCGGAGGAAGGAATAGAAGCGAACGCCATCCGCCCCGCTGCCGGATCGAGTCGAGGGTTGAGGGTGTCACGTCGGTCCCGCAGCGCGGACCGTCGCCGCGACCTCACCGAGGCACTCGGTGGGGACCACGAACG
>DATLIF010000589.1:0-14109 GCA_035539575.1 Fimbriiglobus sp.
CCCTTGTTGAGCCGCTTCGCCCGCAGCCCCTGCACGGCGTCGTAGAGCTGCCGCCGGACCGCCGCCGGGTAGTAGTTCGGGATCGGCGCGCCGATCGGCCGCGGCCGGGTCCGCCCCCGGCTTCGCGATCCGACGTGGGGCTGGTAGACGCCGCAGGCCGCCTGCGAGGTCAGGACGTTACGGACCGCCGTCTTGTCCCAGCACCTCGACTCGGGCCGCTTGCGGTTGGCCGTCCGCGTCGACCGCCAGCTCGCTACGCCCAGGGCGTTGAGCTGCCGGGCGATCGCGCCGACGCCCAGGCCCGAGAGCGCCAGCTCGAAGATCTGCTTGACCACCTTGGCCCGCTCGGGGATGAGCTCAAGCCGGCCCTTGTCCCCGACCCGGATCCAGCCGGGCACCGTCTTCGTCATGACGTAGCCGCGCTCGCGCCGGGCCCGCTCCTTCTTCTCGCGCCAGGCCGGGCCGCAGGTGCTCGACTTCCGCTGGCTCTCCGAGTGGCCGCGGGAGAGCTCGAGGATCGCCTTCATCACCTGGCCTAAGTCCGAGTGCTTGTCGTAGACCTCGTCGGGGGTCAGCGTCACGATCTTGATCCCGGCGACGAGGATCGAGGTGAACAGGTTGAGTGCGACGACCTCCTCTTCGCGGCTCAAGCGGTCGAGGTTCTCCATGACCAGGTAAGACCCCTTGGGCACCCGGCCGCTCTTGACGTGGCCGAGGAACTCGCCGAGCGCGTAGACCGCGAGGTCGTCACGACGGAAGCCGGAGAGGCCCGCATCGACCAGGCACAAGGACGGGTCATAGACCACGCCGTGCGCCTTGCACCAGGCCGCCGTGCCGTCGGTCTGCCGACGCAGGGAATCCCCGGCGGCCTGGCTCGGGTGGGAGAACCTCGCGTACGAGTACCCGTAGACTGTTTCCGTGGCCATGATCGGGGCTCCGTCGGGGGGCTTGAAAGGGACCGGTCACCCCGACAGTGTATCAAAAGAGGTCTGCCAATGATCGCGGTCCGCACCGCCACGGAGGTCCGTCGCATGCGCGACCGCCGCCGCAGACTCGAAACGGCGAGCCGGGAGCGTCAGCGACCGGAGGGCCCTCCGGTCGCTGACGCTCCCGGCTCGTCGGAGGAGCAGTCCGAACTCGCCGCCCTGCTCGACGAGGAGCTGGCGAACCTCCCGGAGCACTACCGCACTCCGGTCGTGCTCTGCGAGTTGCAAGGGCTGTCACGCAAGGAGGCCGCGCAGCGGCTGAGTCTCCCCGAGGGGACGCTTTCCAGTCGGCTGGCGAAGGCCCGCAAGCTGCTCGCCGACCGGCTGACCCGCCGCGGCGTGACAGCCAGCACCGCGGCCATCGCCGCCACCCTCTCCGCGGAGGCGGCCGCGCCGGTGCCGGCCGTCCTGGCACTCGGGGCGGCCCGCGCCGCCCTCACATCCGCCGCGACGGCCGCGGCCGCCCACGCCGCCGACGGGGTGGTGAAGGCGCTCTTCGTGACCAAGCTCAAGGGGCTGACCCTCGCGGTCGGGGTGGCGGTCGCCTGCGCCGGTGGGGCGGTCCTGACCCCCGGCGGGACCGGCTCGGCGGCCGTCGGTTCCGGTCAACCCGCGGCGAACAGCGATGAGGACGCAGACGTCCGCGCACTGGTCAAGCAACTCGGCAGTCCCGCATTCGTCGACCGCGACGCGGCCGAGCGGAAGCTCAAGGAACTCGGGCCGAAGGCGAAGACCGCCGTCCTCGCCGGGACGAGGGACGCCGACCCCGAAATCGCCCGGCGGGCGGCCGCCGTACTCGATCACATCCGTACCGCGGAGCGCAGTGCATTTGCCAGGCAGTTCCGCGACGCGAATGATGGCCCCCTCGCCATCGATCACCCGGTCTGGGACCGGTTCCGGCGGATCACCGGCGACACGAAGGAAGCCCGGGCGCTGTTCGCGGCGGTGATCGCGGACGACGCCCGGTTCCGGCGACTGGCCGACGCCGAGACGAACCCGGCCGACGCCGCCCGGCTGTACGCCGCCCAGTTCCCGACCGCGGTTATCGTGCCAGCCGGTCCCAAGGGTGGCTTTTTCCCTGGCAAGGCAGTGTGGACATCTCCCGACATCGACCCGGCTGACCTCGCCGCCGGGTTCCTGCTCGGTACCTTTCCGGGCACTTCCGCGAAGTTGCCGGATCGGCGGGAGGAGGATCTGGACCGCCGCAAGGGGTTCGCCGAGGCGTTGGCCGGGCCACACACCGCGCCGCTCCGCAGGCTGTATCCGGCGTGGCTGGCCGCCCGGGCCGATGCGGACGTACTCGGCTCCGGGCTGGAGACCGCCCGCGCGTGCAACCTGAAGGAGTGCCTGCCGCTGGCACGCAAGCTGGCCGCTGACCCAAAGGCTGGCGTCCGCACCCGCGCCGACGCGCTCCTGGTGGTCGGCCAGTTCGGCGGCCCGGAGGACGTCCCACTCGCCCGACCGCTGCTGACCGAGACGAGCCGGTACGGGACATTCCTCATCGGTGACCCGTCCCGGGCGCAAGTGAAGGACATCGCCGCCGCGGTCATGCTGATGGTCCACGACCAGAAGCCGTGGGACTTCGGGTTCCGATGCACCTTCCCGTCGTCGAGAGCCAACGACTGGAATGGCCGGGATGTACACGTTTGGGGGTTCCCCTCGGAGGAGACGCGAGCGTCCGGGCACAAGGCGGTACTGGCCTACGTCGAGGCCGCGGCGAAGCGGGCCGCCGCGACGCTCGAGCCGGTCGCCCCCGTCGCCCCGAAGCCGGCGGACCTCAAGCAATTCCTCGCCGAGTTCCGGGCCGACGAGGCCGGTGTGAAGGACTTCGACCACCCGCTGTGGCAGCGGTTCACCTCTGCGGCCGGCAAGGACAAGGCGGCGCGGGCACTGTTCGCCGCAATGGTCGCCGACCCGGCCCGCGCTGACCGACTGGCGAGAGCGGCCACCGTCCCGGCGTCGGCCGGCAAACTCTACGCGGCGGAAAAGAACGAGGTGTTGAAGGTCCACAACGCCTTCTACGCCGCCCAGCGCGAACGAACGAAAGAAGCACAGGACGAGGCGCAGAAGTCCAAGCTGCTAACACAGACGTTCCGGGAGGCCGAGAAGTCCCCACCGGTCGGGGAGGTCGGGGCGTTGCTCTTGCTCGGTACGTTCCCGGGGACGGCCGATGTGCCCCTCGACGTGCCCGGGCCGGACCGCCTGCCTCTGGACTCGGTCCCGCTCGCACTCGCTGTCCACGGCAAGGACGCGTTCCCGTGGTCCCCGGCAGCCCGCCGGCTGTTCGTCGCGTGGCTCGCCAACCGCCACGCGTCGGACGATCAGGCGCTCGGGCTTCAGAAGGCCGTCTCCGGGTTCGGCCTGAAGGAAGCGCTGCCGCTGGCCCGCCGGTGGGCAGCCGACCCGCTTCAGCCGCCGAAGGTCCGCGGAATGACCTTACCGATCATTGCCCGGTTCGGTAACGCCGCCGACCGCCCGCTTGCCGACGCCTTGCACGACCACGCCATCTCCATTGGTGGCTTCACGTTGGTCCGACGAGACGCGGCCGGCAAGAAGAAGGAGTCGCCACCGTACTCGGCTACGGTCGGGGACGTGGCCTTGGCGGTCAGCGTCCACCTGGCCGGCGGCAACCCGTTCGCGTTCGGCTGCGGCCCACCGGGCGAGAAGTCGCTAAACCTGGCATGTGGGTCGCTCGGCTACTTCGGCTTCGCCGACGAGGAGAGCCGCAAGGCCGCACATCAGAAGGCGAAAGCGTGGCTGGCCCGGTTGAATCGTAAATAGTATACAAATTTATACAATACTGCCCTAAACTTACCCCCCTCGCACCTCAGACGGTCAGGGGGCGTCAGTAAAAAAATGATCGCCTGATCGCCTGACTTCAGAAATGTTTACTTCCGGCCACCCAACCCACACCACCGCTACCGCTTCTCATCTCGCTTTCATCCGCGGCATCTAGCTTGCCCGCGCCCCCCGCTTTAGAATCGGGGGCCTGGGCAAGCTCTCCCGGACATAACGACCGTGCCACCGCCCCACCACCCCGGCCGCCGGGGTTACTTTCCATTCCCGTCATGAGAGAGTCACCGCGATGAACTCGCTGCCATCCCGGCTCCGCTGGCCGCTCCTGGGCGCGCTGGCCGCCGCCGTCGTCGCCGTCCCGACCGCCCACGGCCAGGACGCCAAGAAGGCCGCCGCGGGCGACGAGAAGCAACAGCAGATCCAGGCGATCGAGAAGCAACTCGCCGAGTTGCAACAGAAACTCGCCGCGCTGAAGACCGCCGAGGGCGTCGTCCCGGCCGCCGCCACCTCCGTCGCGACGGTCGAGGGGACCATCCCCGCCGACGTGCTCAAGCAGTTCAACTGGCGGTGCATCGGCCCGGCCAACATGGGCGGCCGGGTCACGGCCATCGACGTACTGGAGTCCGACCCGACCACCTACTACATCGCCACCGCATCCGGCGGCCTGCTCAAGACCACCAACAACGGCACCACGTTCCAGGTCCTCTTCGACAAGGAGGCGACGGTCTCCATCGGCGACGTGGCGGTCAGCCAGTCGAAGCCGGACGTCGTCTGGGTCGGCACCGGCGAGAACAACCCGCGCAACTCCGTCACCTACGGCGACGGCGTCTACAAGTCCACCGACGGCGGCAAGACCTGGACGAACATGGGCCTCAAGAAGTCCTTCCAGATCGGCAAGGTCATCGTCCACCCCAAGAACCCGGACGTCGTCTACGTCGGCGCGCTGGGCCGGCTGTACGGCCCCAACGAGGAGCGCGGCGTCTTCAAGACCACCGACGGCGGCAAGACCTGGGACAAGGTCCTCTTCGTGGACGACAAGACCGGGTGCATCGACCTGCGCATGGACCCGCAGGACCCGGAGACGCTCGTCGCCGCCATGTGGGAGCGGAAGCGCGATGAGTACGACGGGTTCTTCCAGGGCGACAAGGACGCGCCGCCGGACATGTACGGCCCGGTCGTCACGCACGGCGTCGGCGGCGGCCTGTTCAAGACGTCCGACGGCGGCAAACAGTGGAAGAAGCTCACCGACGAGAAGCTCAAGAACGGCCTACCGACCGTCAAGACCGGCCGCATCGGGCTGGACTACTCGCGCAAGTCCAAGGGCCTCTTGTTCGCGATCATCGACACCGAGAAGGTCGGCACCGGCCGGGTGTCGCAGGTGTACATGGGCGTCACCGGCGAGGCGGCCGAGGGCGGCGGCGCGAAGATCGTCTCCGTCACCGAGAACGGCCCCGCGGCCAAGGCCGGGCTCAAGGACGGCGACATCGTGACCGCGGCCGACGGCACCAAGGTGGCGAACTACGACACGCTCGTGGACCACTTCCAGGGCAAGAACCCCGGCGACAAGGTCAAGCTCACGGTCAAGCGCGGCGACAAGGAGGAGACGGTCGAGGTCACGCTCGGTAAGCGGCCGGAGGGCGAAGGCCAGGCCCAGGGCGGCGGGCGCGGCGGACGCGGCGCCGGCGGGCAGGTGCTGTTGCCGGTGACCGGCGTCCGGTTCGCCGGTGGCGGGGAGAAGCTGGTCGTCGAGGCCGTGACCGAGGACGGCCCGGCCGCCCAGGCCGGGATCAAGACCGGCGACGTGGTCACGGCGATCGAAGGCAAGAAGGTGACTGATGCGAAGGGCTACGCCGCGGAGCTGACCGGCAAGGCGGCCGGCGACAAGGTCAAGGTCACGATCACCCGCGACGACAAGGAGCAGACGGTCGAGTTGACCCTAGCCCCGAACCCGCGGGCCGGGGCCGGCGGCGGTCAGGCCGGCGGCGGGGGCGGCGGGCCGAGCATCCTGATGCCCGGGTTCGTCCCCGAGATCACCGAGGACGGCATCAAGGTCCGGTCGGTGCCGACCGGCGGCGCGGCCGAGAAGGCCGGCCTGAAGGCCGGCGACCTGGTCGTCGAGGTGGACGGCCAGGAGGTCAACAGCTTCCGCGACCTGATGCAGGCGCTGCGGGTCGGCCAGCGGGTCGAGGACCCGCGCAAGGCCGGCGACAAGGTCAAGCTCAAGGTCAAGCAGGGCGAGAAGACCCGGGAGGTCGAGCTGGCCCTGGTCGAGACGCAGGTGCCCGGGATGTTCGGCGGCGGCCGCGGCGCGACCCCCGGCCGGCCATACGGCCTGGGCCTCGGCGGGCAGCAGGCCAACCGCCAGAACTCGCAGGGCAAGGACGGCAACCAGACCGGCGGCGTGTACGTCTCGAAGGACAACGGCGACACCTGGACGCGGGTGAACAGCCTCAACCCGCGGCCGATGTACTTCAGTCAGATCCGCGTGGACCCGTCCGACGACAACACGGTCTACGTTCTCTGCGACACGCCGACCCCGATGTACCGCAGCACCGACGGCGGCAAGACGTTCACCAACCTGACCACCGCCCGCGGGGTCCACGCCGACTCGCACGCCCTGTGGATCAACCCGAAGAACAGCCGGCACCTGATCATCGGCTGCGACGGCGGGTTCTACGTCAGTTACGACAAGGGCGTCGCGTGGGACCACCTGAACACGCTGGCGCTGGGCCAGTTCTACCACGTCGCGGTGGACAACAAGCGGCCGTACCGCGTCTACGGCGGGCTCCAGGACAACGGGAGCTGGGGCGGCCCGAGCCACACCCTGCGGCGCTACGGGCCGGTGAATGAAGACTGGGTGTACGTCTCCGGCGGCGACGGGTTCGTCTGCCGGGTGGACCCGACCGACCCGGACCTGGTGTATAGCGAGAGCCAGGGCGGCAACATGAGCCGGCAGAACTTCCGCACCGGCGAGCGGGCCGGCATCCGTCCCAGCGGCCGCGGCGGCCCCGGCGGCGGGGGCACGCCGCGCGGCACCGAGGAGCGAGGCGGCTCGCAGTCAACTGCGCAGTCGGCCGCCTCGCGACCGCGGTTCAACTGGAACACGCCGTTCATCCTCAGCCACCACAACCCGAGCATCTTCTACTGCGGCGGCCAGTACGTGTACCGCAGCGTCAAGAAGGGGGACGACCTCAAGCAGATCTCCCCCGAGATGACCCGCAGCCCGAAGGGGAGCATGACTGCGCTGGGCGAGTCGCCGCGGACCCCGGACGTGCTGTGGGCCGGGACCGACGACGGCCAACTCTGGGTGACCAAGGACGCCGGGGCCAACTGGGTCAACGTCACGGACAACCTGCTCAAGGCCGGGGTGCCGGGCTACCGCTATGTGGCGACCGTCGAGCCCAGCCGCACCCGCGACGGCCGCTGCTATGTCGTCCTCGACGCCCACCGGTCCAACGACGACAAGCCCTACATTCTGGCCACCGACGACTTCGGGGCGAGCTTCAAGTCCATCGTCGCGAACCTGCCGGCGTTCGGCTCCACCCGCTGCCTGCGGGAGGACATCGTGAACCCGGACATCCTGTATGCGGGCACCGAGTTCGGCGCCTGGGTGTCGGCCAACCGCGGGGCCAGTTGGTCGAAGCTCGGCGGCAACCTGCCGACGGTGGCGGTCCACGAGTTCGCGCAGCCGACGGTGGCGAACGAGCTGGTGGCGGCGACCCACGGCCGCAGCGTCTGGGTGCTGGACGTGAACGCGATCCGGCAGATGAAGCCGGCGGTGCTCAAGGAGAAGGTGACGCTGTTCGCCCCGGCGTCGGCGGTGCGGTGGAAGATCGGGGCCGGCGGCGAGTCGCCGTACTCGGTGACCGACCGGAAGTTCGTCGGCACCAACCCGACCCGGGGGGCGACGATCGAGTACCTGCTGACCGAGAAGGCGGACAAGGTGGCGGTGAAGGTGGTGGACGTGACCGGCCGGACGGTGCGGACATTCCAGAACCCGCCGGCCGCAGCGGGGCTGCACCGGCTGGAGTGGAACCTGTCCGGTCCGTCGCCGCGCGGCCAGGGCGCCGGCGGCGGCGGCCCGCGGGGGCTGGCCGGCACCCAGGTGCAGCCGGGGATGTACCGGGTGATCATGACGGTGGGCGACAAGGAGTACACCCACCCGCTGACGGTCGAGCTGGACCCGAACGCCCCGCGCGACCTGATCGCCACCGAGATCGGCGAAGAGGAGACCGAGGAACACGAGGCCGAAGAGCCGAAGGCCGTCCGCAAGGACGACTGAGGTGGTCAACAAAGCGAGCGGGGGGCGTTAGCCCCCTCGAGGACGAGTCCGCGACGAACACACTCGCCAACACAGCGAGCGGGGGACGTCAGTCCCCCGAGTGTACTGGCAACCGCTCCACCGTGGGAGGACTCGGGGGACTTACGTCCCCCGCTCGTCTTGTTGGAGTCACGGCGCCTGCGCCCGGGCGACGCTCAACTCGCTCTGCATCCAGGCGTCGCCGAGTTGCTTCGCGTCGGCCATGCCGTACTGCCGTTTCAGCGCCGACGCCAGGCCGTAGCGCTGCGAGTCCCGCAGGAAGGCCGTGAACGCCCGCTCGCCCTTGGCCTTCACCAGGTACGCTACCAGCGACACGCTCTCCACGGTGAACCCGGTCAGCCGCTCGGCCGGCGGCGACTTCAGATCGAAGATCGCCTCGACCGGGAACAACTCGCCTCCCTGGTAGCACTTCGCCAGCGTCGCCCGGTAGCGCTCGACCTCGGCCGGGGAGCAGGCCAGCACCGCCATGCCGGCCTCGGCCCACTTCGGCGGGGCGGCCGACGGGAACAGGTCCGCCAGCACCACATACGTCAGCTCGCGCGGCAGCGCATCGACCGCCGCGTTCTCGTCGTCGGCCCGCAGGTCGATGTGCCGTTCGACCGCGCGGCCGCCGTTGAGCTTCACCGTCGCCCGGCCGGTCGCCCGGGCCGGCTGCCGGGTCGCCGTGGCGAAGTCGCCAGCCGTCGGGTGCAGCACCACCTCACACTTCGGCTCCCACGCCCCGCCCGGCGGGCCGGACCACCGGGCGAAGACCTCCTCGCGCTTCGCCTCCGCGGCCCGGGCCAGCGCCTCGGCCTGCGCCCGCTGGCCGCGGTGCCGCACCCGGAAGCTCGCCGTCTCAACCGCCTCCCACCCGTCGGCGGCGGGAGTCGCCGACGACCGGGGCTGCGCGCCGCCGGCCTTCCGTCGGGCCGTCGCGATCACCTCGTTGCCGACCTTCTGCAAGCTGGCGTTGTCCGGGGCGAGCTTCAGCGCCTCCTCGACCTCGGCGGCCACCTCCACGGCGGCGGCGGGGTCGGACGTGCGGTTGAGCTGGTCGGCGGCCACCTTCACCCGGCAGTACGCCCACGCGGCCATCTGCTCCTGCGACATCTGCACCTTGCCCAGGAAGGCCGCGGCAAACAGCTTCGCGGCCGACCCGTACTTACCCGGCTCCGACCGGGCCTGGTTGAACAGGTCCTTCGCCTGCTTGAGCGCCTCCAGCGCCTTGTTCGGCTCCGCGGCGAGCTTCGGCGCGGGTTCGGAGGCGGCTACCACCGGCGCGGGCGGAACCGCCGGGGCCGGGGCAGCAACAGGCGGAGCCGCCGGCTCGGCAGAGCCGCCGAGCAGCGTCAGCTTGGTGCGGACGTCGGCCACCTGCTTTGGGTCAGCGCCGGAGAGTTGCAGCCGCTTCACCTCAGACGCGTATGCCGAGCGGAGCAGATCGAGGAACGCCCGGCTGCCATCGGCGTTGGGGAGTTGCTTTTCCAGTGCCGCGACCGCCTCGGCCGACTTGTTGGCGGTGAGCAGGTCCTTCGCCTCGGCCATCGCCGACTGCACGGCCAGGCTGCGGTCGATCGGTCCGGTGTCCGCGGCGCGGGCGGCGGGAACGAGCAGAACGGCACATACGAGCGCGGCGGGGCGGAACCGGGCCATCGGCGGCATCCTTGCGCTGCGGAGTCGGGAGGTGACGCGGGTCGGGGCGGGCCGTCCTGACCGGCCGCCGACCGGGGGCGGTGGTATAAGGCACCCCCTGGGTATTTACAAGCGGAACTGCGCGGCCGAATTTGCTGTTATCGGCAAGAGATCGCGCGGATTTTAGACCAGTTCGGTCCGTGTGAACCTGGGCAACCCGGCCGCGGTCTTTTCGGGCAAGGGGAGGGCCTACTAATGGCATCCGACAAGAAGCGACGCAAGGCGGCGAAGGCGGCGAAGCAGAAGCCGCAGGTCGGACCGTTCCGCCACCCGGACGGCGACCGCCGCCACCGTGGCCTGGCGATACGCGTCGAGGACGCGATCAAGACCAAGGAGCGGATGCGGACGCTATACGGCGCGGTGGACTTGCCTGAGGAAGGCAAGGAGACGAGCGGTTAGACGCGCGGCGTCGCGGCGGTCAGCCTCAGGCGATCAGGCGATCAGGCGATCAGGCGATCAGCACACCCCATCTGATCGCCTGACCCTCATTTGTTGATCGCCTGAGACTGGACGTGATCGCCTGAGACTGGAACTGATCGCCTGACTCTCACAAGTTGATCGCCTGAGGTGTACTCTGACTGCCTGACAACCATCCCGGTGACCACCGCCGACCGATACAAGAACCCGTAGTCCTCAGCACGGGGCGACGCCCAGGGTGGGCCTGGTGAACGGCCGGCGTGAGCCGGCCGTTCACCAGGAAACCGACACACGCCGAGGATTTCGACAGAACAACACAGCGTCACTTCTTCTCCGGCACCGGCTCCAGGATCACCCACACCTTCGACAACAGCGGCGGGATCTTCTCCGTCGCGGCGGCGAAGTTCAGGCTGGCGTTGTCCCGGCTGATCGCCACCGGGATCTCGAGCATCGAGTCCATGAAGTTCGAGATGGAGATCACCTCGCCGTTGTTGGCCGTGTAGTACGGCGGGGCGTCCGGCCGGTCGGGGTTGTTCAGGAACCGGCTGCCGGCGAACACCCACCGGTGCGCCATCGGCTTCTTGGTCTTCAGGTCCGTGATCCACTCCTGCGCCGGGTGGGTGTGCAGCTTGCCGTCCTTCTTGTAGTGGACCAGCACCTTGACCTCGGTCCCGGACGCCGGCTTGTAGTCCTCCTTCTCCGTCTTCGGGTCCACGAACTGCACCGGCGAGCCGGCCTTGGCCCCGGCCGCGATCAGCGCCGCGTGGATCAGCCGGGCGTCCACCGCGGTACGGATCACCGCCTCGTGCTCCTTGGTGTTCGTCCGGCACAGGAACACCTCCAGCGGCCCCTCGCGCAGACAGACCTCGGCCGCCAGCAGCACCCGCCGGGACTTGTCCGGCCGCGTCTCCATCAGGAGCGACCTGTCCTTCTGCAGTTCCTGGACCTGGGACTTGGGGTCGGCCTTCGGCACCTCCGGGAGCGGCTCGGCATTCTTGGCCAACTCGGCGGGGTCGAACGGGTTCGCCGGCGGCGGCTGCGGCTGCGGCTCAGGGTCCGGGGCGGCTGCCGCGGTCGGCCGGGTGGCGGCAGTCGGCGGCGAGTCCGGCTCCGTGGGGGAGCAGGCGGCGACGAACAAGAGCATCGCCAGGACGGGCGAGAGTTTCATGGTGGATTCCTTCTGACCAGCCGTGTCCACGCCGGTGCCACCAGGTTGGCCGGGCGGCTGTCATTTGGGAGTCGTTCGAGGGCAAGCGCCCCCGGTTGCATCCCGCGTGCCACTGGTCAGCGTAGCGGGCGCGTTCCGTCCGTCACAACGGAAAACGCCCGCGGGCGGCGCGACCCCTTTCGGAGCCGGCCGCCCGCGGACGTGAGGAGACGCTCTCGCTCGGGCCGGGGGTCGATCCCGGCCGGATGTTGCTACTTGCAGCAGCCCTGGGCCGGGGCGGCCGTGGCGCACGGGTCGCAGGCGACCGGGGCGCACGGGTCACAGGCCATCCGCCCCTTGCACAGCCGGGCCAGGAAGTCCCGGATCGGCGTCGGCCGGCACTCGTCCTTGATGACGCAGGCCAGGCCGGGGGAGCACTCGTCGCCGCACCCGTTCGCCGGGCCGTGGCAGGCCGGAGCACACGGGGTCGGGCAAGCCGGGCCGACCGGCACCTTCCGGCACACCGTCACCGGCACGTTCTCGGTGACCGTGTACGGCACCTTGACCATGGTGGTGCAGGGAACCTGCCGGCACACCGTCTCGCGGACCATCCGGGTGACCGTCTCCTGCTTCATCGTGGTGACCTTCGTCGGCACGCACTTGACGTGCGTCTCGCACACGATGCGGCAGGTGGTGACCGGAACGGTCTTGGTCACCTGGGTCGGGACCATCCGCTTGACGGTCGTCGGGACCATCTTGGTGACGGTCTCGGGCACGGTCTTCGTCACGGTGTAGGGCACCTGCCGGCACACCGTCTCGCGGACCATCCGGGTGGTGGTCACCGGGACGGTGCGGGAGCAGGTCGCGCCCTCGACGAACACCCGGTTCGGGGCGGCGTCGCCGTAGGTCGCGGAGCCCTGCGGCAGGCCGCTAGCGGCGTTCGACCCGAGGATCTGACCGCAGCAGCCGCCGGGGCCGCTGCCGGGGGCGCCGGCCCCGTTCGCGCCGGCGGCGCTGGCATCCACCCAGCACCCGCGGGCCATCCGGTTGCGGGTCTCGCGGACCTCCCGCATCTCGGTCACCTTCACGTTCCGGGTCACGGTCACGGGGACGCGCTCGATCACCGTCTCCTTCACCACCCGGTTGCAGGTCACCGGCACCGTCTCGACCACCTTCTCCTTGACCTTCTTGGTCACGGTGCAGGGCACCTGCTCGCAGATCGTCCGGCGGACCATCGTGGTCACGGGAACCTGCTCGGTGACGGTCTGGTAGCGGGTCACCTGGGTCGTCTGGGCCGGGGCGCCGCAGGCGTCAGCGCTGGCGTAGCCGGCCGAAATCACGTTGCAGTCGTCGCCGCGGCCGCCGAAGAGCCGGCTCAGCAGCCCGCCGCCGCCGCACAGCTTGAACCGCTTCTTGCGCGGCCCGCACGGGTCGGCACAGGGGTCAGCGCAAGGGTCCTTGCAAGGATCCGCACACGGATCCTTGCAGGGGTCGCCGCAGCCGTTGGCCGGCGGGCAGGCCGGGCCGCTCGGGCCGGCTGGGCCGCACGGCTCGCAGGAGACGACCGGCACCTTCTTGGTCACGCACTTGTAGGAGGTGACCGGCTCGCACACCGTCCGCTTGACGGTCTTCATCTCGGTGCAGGTCACGTCGCGGCAGACCTCGCGGCAGACCTGCTTCATGACCGTTTCCTGGACGTTGCGGCAGACGGTCTTCGGGCACTCCTTGATGACCGTCTCCGTGACCGGCTTGCACACCGTCACCGGGCAGTGCTTGACGATCGTCTCGCACACCGGCTGGCAGACCTGGTAGGTCTCGGTGTGGCAGTGGACCTCCGTGACCGGCTTGCACACGGTGTAGTGGCAGGCCTTGTAGCAGGTCTCGGTCACCTTCCGGCAGACGGTGTAGTGGCACTCCTTCATGACCGTCTCGCATACCGGCTTGCAGACCGTCTGGGTGACGGTCTTGTAGGTCGTCTCGGCGACCTTGCGGCGAACGGTGTAGGGGACCTCCTTCATGACCGTCTCGCACACCGGCCGGCAAACCGTCTCGGTGACCGGCCGGCAGACCGTCTCGCGGACCGTCCGGTAGCTGGTCCGCGGCTCCTCGCGGTAGCAGGTGCGGGTGACCGGCCTCATGACCGTCTCGGTGACGGTCTGGTAGGCGGTCTGGAACCGGTTCCCGTTGGCCCCGTCGTGGACCACCTGGTACGACGGCCGCTGGCCGTGGTTGTAGGCGGCGAACCCTTGCTGGGAGTCGCACACCGGGGGACAGTTGGACGGGTACGCGGTCGCGCCGCAGTGCCCGGCCGTTGCAGTCTGGCCGCCCCCGAGCACCGCGACGACCGCGAGCAGGGGTGCGCCCACACGAATCCTCATGACGTCGCCTCCTCATCGGGCCTCGGGGGTGTCGGCCGCGGGTCCCCGCGGTCGGAGCCGGTCGGTCGGGCGACCGCACCGGAGCCCCTCAGGTCCTGACTCCTCGTGTTGATCCGCGACGACGGGTGATCGGCGAACAGCCCGGGTCGCCCGTCAGGCTCAGGTATCGGACCGGCGATTCCGGCCGAACCACCCATCACCGACCGGCGAACGCGATTCGACCGCGCCCGCCCACACCTCCGCTATGCGCGGCGTGCGCCGTCGTCGGGCGCGGTCGAATCGCGTTCGCCGGTCGGTGATGGGTGGTTCGGCCGGAATCGCCGGTCCGATACCTGAGCCTGACGGGCGACCCGGGCTGTTCGCCGATCACCCGTCGTCGCGGATCAACAC
>DATLIF010000590.1:0-4619 GCA_035539575.1 Fimbriiglobus sp.
CGATTGAGGAACTGTTCCGTCGCGGTGGGGTGCGGGAGGCGGGGCTGTTCGTGATGGGCGGCCACCGCGAGGGGCTGATGGCGTTCGGCGAAACGCTCGACGAGGCGGGAAGTCATGTCATCGAGGTACTCAGTGCCAAGCCGCTCTCTAGCGGTCGCGGCTCCAAAGGCTGAGGATGCCTTGCAGCGGGATGCGGACCCAGTCCGGGCGGTTGTTCAGCTCGTAGGCCAGCTCGAAGAACGCCTTGCCGAGTACGAACAGGTAGAGCAGCGCGGCGAACTCCCGCGAGTCTTGAGGCAGGAAGCCCGCACTTCCGGCCGCCGCCCGGTACTCGCCGAGGAACGCGGCCGACACCTGCCGCTGCCACGCCCGCGCCCGCGGCTCCAGCCGGGCGAACTCGTCCGGCCGGTCGCGGGTCCGGTCGAACAGTCCGGCGTAGGCGGCGTAGTGGTACGACCGCAGCATCCCGGCCACGTCCCGCACCGGCGAGAACTTGGCCCGCCGCTCCGCGAGCGGCCGGGTCGGCTCGCCCTCGAAGTCGAGGATGACGTAGTCGCCGCCGGTCCAGAGGAGTTGCCCGAGGTGGTAGTCGCCGTGGACGCGGGTCTTCGCCGCGGCCGGCACGACGACCGTCGCCGTGGCGAGGCGGTCCAGCGTCTCCGGCCCCTCGTCGAGCAGCCGTTGGGCCGTTGGGGCCACGTCCGCGGGGAGTCGGTCGAGGGCCTGCCCCAGCAGAGCCAGCGCCCGCCGGCCCTGGCGCAGCACGTCGTCGCGCAGGGCGTTCGCGTCCCCGACGGTCAGCGGCTCCGGGGCGAACGCCGGGTCGTGCGGCTCGCTCGCCAGTGCGAGGTGCATCTGCGCGGTGCGCCGGCCGAGGGTCGCGGCGGCTTGCAGGTAGTCGCCGACCGGCTCCTCGCCCGGCCGCTCGCAGTAATCCTTCAACTCGGCGAGGGCGTGGTCCCAGCCGTCGCCCTGGCTCGGGACGACCTCTTGAAGGAGGCCGAGGGCGGCCGGCTCGTGGCCGGGGCGGACGTACTCCAGCAGGCCGGCCACCCGCGGCGTGCGGTCGAACCCGGCCCGCTCGGTGAGGAACCGGCCGACCTCGTAGTCCGGGTTCACCCCCGGCTGCAGCCGGCGGAACGCCTTCAGCAGGAGCTTCTGCCCATAGAAGACCAGCGAGTTGCTGGACGTGGCCGGGCCGCGCTCGACGGCGAGCGGTCGCGTCGGGTCGCCGCGAAGCCCGGCGAACGCGGCCGTCGCCGTACCGCGGATGACGCCCTCGCGGGTGGGGAACTCGCGGCCGTCGCCGACGGTGCCCAGCAGGGCCGCGCAGACCGCGTCGTCGGCCAGCCCGTCGCACAGCACCGCCTCTCCGGTCGGTCCGGTCAGCCGGGCGACGGTCGCCTCGCCCTGGATCTCAGCGACCGTCAGCGGCACGAAGTACTGTTCCGGTTTGCCGTCGGCGTACGCGACTTCCAGCACCGTCGCGAACGCCGTCGGCACATCCGGGAGCCGGCCCCAGTCGATCACGCGGACCGCGCCGATCTGCCGCGCCTTGCCGCCGAACCACCGCTGGGCGTGCAGGAACTCCGGCAGCGCCGACCGCTCCAACGCCGCGCGGGACGGGCCGTCCAGCACCGTCTCCCAGCCGCCCTCGACCTCGATCGCGGGGACCATCTCGCCATCTCTCGTCGCTTAAACGAAGTGGTCGCTGTCGCGCTCGGTGCGGCCACGCGGCCACAGGCGGAAGACGTGGGCGGTCGCGCCGGGGTCCAGCGAGACGAAGTTCGTCTCCCCGTGCCACAGGTAGAACACCCCGGTCAGAAGATCCTCGACCTCGTAGGAGGAGTGCGGCCGCATGCCGAGTTCTTCCACCGGCACCCGCACCCACCCGGACTGCGTGTGGTGCGGGTCCAGGTTCGCCGCCACCAGGATCACGTTCGACAGGTCCGGCGTCGATTTGCCGTAGAAGATCAGCCGGTCGTTGTCGGTGTGGTAGAACCGCAGCCGGCGGTCGGACTGAAGTGCCGGGTGCCGCCGGCGGATGTCGTTCAGCCGCGCGATCAGGTCGCGCATGGGGTTCGGCGTACTCCAGTCCCAGTGGCGGAGTTGGTACTTCTCGCTGTCGAGGTACTCTTCGCTCCCCGGCTTCACCGGAGTGCCGACGCAGTTCTCGAACGGCGGGCCGTAGATGCCGTAGGCGGCGGCCAGCGTCGCTGCCAGGATCAGTCGGACGCGGAACGCCGCCGGGCCGCCGTGCTGGAGGTACTCGTTGAGGATGTCCGGCGTGTTGGCGAACAGGTTCGGCCGCAGGTACTCGCGCACGTCCGTCTGCGTCAACTCGGTCAGGTACTCGGTCAGGTCGTGCTTGTCGTTGCGCCAGGTGAAGTAGGTGTACGACTGGGTGAACCCGAGCGCGGCCAGGTGCTTCATCACCTTCGGACGGGTGAACGCCTCCGAGAGGAAGATCGCGTCGGGGTACTTCTCCTGTACGCCGGCGATCAGCCACTCCCAGAAGCGGAACGGCTTGGTGTGCGGGTTGTCCACCCGGAAGACCCGCACGCCGCGGTCGGCCCAGAACAGGAAGACGCTGCGCAGCTCGGTCCAGAGGCTCTGCCAGTCGTCGCACTCGAAGTCCAGCGGGTAGATGTCCTGGTACTTCTTGGGCGGGTTCTCGGCGTACTTGATGGTCCCGTCTGGTCGATGACGGAACCAGCTTGGGTGCTCCTTGACGTAGGGGTGGTCCGGCGAGCACTGGAAGGCGATGTCCAGAGCGATCTCGACGCCGAACCCCTGGGCGGTCTTCACGAGGCGGTCGAAGTCGGCCAGCGTACCGAGCCGGGGATCCACCACCTTGTGGCCACCTTCGGGGCCGCCGATGGCCCACGGGCTGCCGGGGTCGTCGGGGCCGGCGGTGAGGCTGTTGTTCGCCCCCTTGCGGTACGCCCGGCCGATCGGGTGGATCGGCGGCAGGTACAGTACGTCGAAGCCCATGCCGGCGACGTACGGCAGCCGCTTCTCGACATCCTGAAACATGCCGTGTTTGCCCGGCTCGTCGGCACACGACCGCGGGAACAGCTCGTACCACGCGCCGAACCGGGCGAGGTCGCGGTCCACCCAGACCCGGAGGACCGGCTCGTAGGTCGCGCCCCCGGAGCGGTCGGCGTGGCTCGCCATGACCCCCGCCAGTTCCGAATCCAGGCCGGCCCGGACCCGGTCAACCGGTTCGCAGCGGGACAGGGTTTCGGCGAAGGCGCGCAGCCGGTCGGCCTCGGCACCGTGGAGCCGGTCGGCGGTCTGCCGGACAAGCTCGGCCCCTTCGAGCAGCTCGCTGGCCACGTCCTGGCCGGCCTCGAACTTCTTGCTCAGGTCGCGCCGCCAGCCGGCGAACCGGTCGATCCACGCCTGGACGGTGTACTCGTGCCAGCCGGGCTCGGTGACGGTGAAGCTCGCGGTCCAGCGGTCGTTGTGGCCCGGGGTCATGGCGACCTCGGCCCACTCGCCGTCGGCGGGGCGGTGGCGGACGACGGCGGCCAGCACCTCGTGGCCGTCGGCGTACACGTCCGCCGAAACGGCGACCGCCTCACCGACGGTTCGCTTGATGGGAAAGCGGCCGGCCCCGACTTCGGGCTCGACCGCTTCGACGACGACTCGGGACGGGGTTTGCTTGGGGTGTGCAGTCATTAGTCATTAGGTATTGGTCATGAGTTCCTGGTCCATGCTAGTCGGGACCAGGGACTCATGACTAGCCGACGGTCGATTCCAGCAGATCGACCAGTCCGGTCAGCGGGACCGGCACCCAGTCCGGACGCTGGGCCAGCTCGGCTCCAAGTTCGATTACCCCCTTCTCCAGAACGTACAGCTCCAGCAGATCGCGGCAGACGGTCGGGTTGACCGGCAACAGGCCCGACCCGTTCATCCCAGCGAAGTACGCCTGGACGAACCGGGCGGCCGTCCACGACGACCAGAACCGCGCCCACCCCAGCAGCTTCTCCCGGTCCTCCTCACGCACCTGCCCGGGGAACGACCCGCGGGCGGACTCCAGTCCGTACACCGGGCCGAGAGCGGCGTACTGGAATGACCGGACCATGTCGGCCACGTCCCGCATCGGCGACCGCTTGATCCGCCGCTCGGAAAGCGCGCGGTTCGGGTCGCCCTCCAGGTCGATCACCACGAAGTCTGTTCCGGTGTAGAGCAGTTCCCCCAGGTGGTAGTTGCCGTGGACCCGGGTGCGGTAGCCGGTGACCTCCGATCCGAGGGCCGCCCGGTAGCGGCGTAAGAGCGGTTGCTCGGCGGCGAGCAGCCGCTCGGCCAGCGCGCGGGTCGGTTCAGGCAGGTGGCGGAGGTGGCGCGTCAACTCGCGGAAGACTAGCCCGGTGTGGGTACGCATCCCCTGGTAGATCGACCGCTGGTAGAGCTTGCCGAACGGCTCCGGGGCAGTCGCGGGGTTGTGCGTCCCGGACGCCAGCGCCCGGTGCATCTCGGCGGTGTGCCGGCCGAGCAACTCGGCTGTCTGCATGTAGCCGTTGATCAACTCTCGGGCGCCTGCCGGTGGGGTGGCGTCGGAACCCGGGGTCCAGGCGTCGGACGGGGACGGGGGCGGCACGTCCAGCGGGCTG
>DATLIF010000591.1:0-5244 GCA_035539575.1 Fimbriiglobus sp.
CACCAGCGTGTCGTCCAACAGTCCGCGACGCTTCAGGTCCGTGAGCAACGCCCATGTCGCCCGGTCCGTGGCGCCGCAGCAGATGTTCATGTACTTGACCAGGTCGCCGTGGTGGTCCCAGTCGCGGTGGTAGAGCTGGATAAACCGCACCCCGCGCTCCGCCAGCCGCCGGGCCAGGAGGCAGTTCGACGCGAACGACCCGTCGCCGGGCTTCGACCCGTACAGGTCCAGCGTCTCCTTCGATTCCTTTGACACGTCCATCAATTCCGGCACCGACGCCTGCATGCGGAACGCCATCTCGTAGGCGGCGACCCGCGTGTCCACCTCCGGGTTGCGCTGCGTCACGTTGCGGTGCCGGTCGAGGGCCGTGACCGCGTCCACCAGGTCGTGCTGTTGCCCGTCGGAGACGCCTTTCGGGTTGCGGACGTAGTAGACCGGGTCGCCGGTGGAGTTGAACTCGACCCCCTGGAACCGGCTGGGCAGGAACCCCGGCCCCCACATCCGTTGGGAGATCGGCTGCGGGTTACGGCCGGCGAAGCTGGTCATCACGACGAACCCCGGCAACTCGTCCGCCTCGCTGCCGAGGCCGTACGTCACCCACGAGCCCATGCTCGGCCGGCCGCTGATGGCGGTGCCGGTGTTCATGACCGTGTGGGCCGGGTCGTGGTTGATCTGGTCGGTGACCATCGACCGGACGATGGCGATGTCGTCCACGAACTTCGCGTGCCACGGCAGGAAGTCGCTGACCCACTGGCCGGACTTGCCGTGCTGTTTGAACTTGGTGAGCGGCCCCTGGACCTTGAGCTTGGTCCCCTGGAGTTGGGCGATGGGCTGGCCCTTCGTGAACGACTCCGGCATCGGCTTGCCGTCGAGTTCGGCGAGCGTCGGCTTGTAGTCGAACGTCTCCAGGTGGCTCGGCCCGCCGGACATGTACAGGAAGATGACCCGCTTGACCTTCGGCGGGAAATGCGGCAATTCGGCGAGACCGCGCGGCGCGGCGGCGAGGTCGCGGTGGAGCAGCAGGTTCAGCGCGACTGAGCCGAGGCCGACGCCGGATTGCGCCAGGAAGGTGCGGCGGGTGAGGGCCGAATGACGAATGACGAATGACGAATGACAGAATGCCATGAGATTATCCCTTCGGGCCGGGCGGCTTGGGATTTGGAACTCCCAAGCCGCGACGGCGGATCGCACTGAAGATGCGATGCAGTTCTCCGGCCTCCTTGTAGAGTGGCCGAGCTTTCTCCTTGGCCACAGGAGCGGCCCGGGCGATCATTCGCAACCAGAATTGCGTCTCTCGCGACTCTTTTCGACAGGTGCCGATCTTCAGAAGGAATTCTTTCTTAGATACCGCGTCGTCTGCCTCACAGTAGTTGGCCCCGACGCTTGTGGCAGACCGCACGATCTGAGACACGAGCGGATTGACGACTGGGTTCCGCGGTAGGTCCAGCGCGAAGTCGATGACGGCTTCGCCGAACTTCGCCGTTCGCTCGGCGAGGTCGTACTGCCGCCCTGCCCGGACGTTTCCGGCCCGTGGGTCAGGGTTCGTCATTCCGTCATTCGACATTCAGTCATTCCCTCGTCACCGTCTCGTTCAGGTTCAGGATCGCCCGGCACACCGCCGTCCACGCCGCCAGCTCGCTGACATCCGCGTCCTTCGGCACCGGGGCCAGCCCGATCCGCACCAATTCGCCGGCCGCTGTCGGGTCGGCCCGGTATCGCGCCCGCTCCTTCTCCAGCAGCTTCAGCAACACGCCGCGCTCGAACTCGTCCGGCTTGCGGGACGTGGCCAGCCGGAAGGCGTACCCGATGCGGGCCGCGTCGTCGCCCTTCGCCATCACCCGCTGGGCGAACACCCGGGCGGCTTCGACGAACGTCGGGTCGTTCAGGAGCACCAGCGCCGCCAGCGGTGTGTTCGACCGCGGCCGTTGCGCTGTGCATTCCTCCCGGCTCGGGGCGTCGAACGCCCGGAGCATCGGGTGCAGGAACTGCCGCTGCCAGTGGGTGTAGACGCCGCGGCGCCACTGGTCGCGGTCCGTGTCGGCCTTGTACTCGCGCTTCGGGAAGTTCAGGTGCCGGTAGTAGCCGACCGGCTGGTACGGCTTCGCCGGCCCGCCGCCGACGTCGAGCACCAGCAGCCCGGCCAGTGACAGCACGTTGTCGCGGATCACCTCGGCCGGCAGCCGCATCCGCGACTGTCGGGCGTACAGCCGGTTCTCGGGATCCTTCTCCCGCAGCGCCGGCGGCTCCAGCGACGACTGCCGATAAGTGCGGCTCGTCACGAGCAGCTTCACCATCCGCTTCACGTCCCAGTCGGAGGCGAACTCGACGGCGAGGTTGTCGAGCAACTCCGGGTGGACTGGCGGCTCGCCCTGACCGCCAAAGTCCTCCAGGCTCTTCGACAGCCCGACGCCGTGGAAGAGGTACCACAGCCGGTTGACGAACACCCGCGCCGTCAGTCCGCCGACACCACTCTTGGCGTCCGTCAACCAGTTGGCGAGGTCGAGCCGGTTCGCACGCCGGTTGCCGACGTCGAGCTTGCCGAGGAACTCCGGCACGGCCGGTTGCACCACCGGGCCGGAGTCGTCCAGCCAGTTGCCGCGCGGCAGCACCCGGACCGTCCGCGGTTCGACGGCCTGCGTCACCATGACCTTCCGCCGGCTTTTTGCGGTCTCCGCGCGCTCGGTTCGGAGTTCAGCCCCGCCGCCCTGTGCGATCAGGCGGTCCAACTCCCGGAGGCGCTGCCGCTCGCGGCGGGTGAAGACCGGGACCTCCGGCGGCCGTCTCGTCGGGATCGTGTCCGCGCCGCCGCCGCGGAGGTGCTTCTCCTCGTCCACGTCGGCGAAGAACGCCCCCAGCGCGGCGAAGTCCCGGGCCGTGTACGGGTCGAACTTGTGGTTGTGGCACTGGGCGCAGCCGACCGTCGCTCCCATCCACACCGCCGACAGGTTCCGCACCCGGTCCGCGTGGTAGATCGCCAGGTACTCCTTCGGCTGCACTCCGCCCTCGTGCGAGGTCTGCAACAGCCGGTTGTAGCACGACGCGATCGCCTGATCGACGCCGCCGTTCGGGAGCAGGTCGCCGGCGAGTTGTTCGCGCGTGAACCGGTCGAAGGGAAGGTTGCGGTTGAAGGCGTCGATGACGTAGTCGCGGTACGGCGAGGCGTGGTGGTCCTGGTCGCCGTGGTAGCCGACCGTGTCGGCGTAGCGCACCAGGTCCAGCCAGTAGACCG
The DNA here is from genome assembly GCA_035539575.1 of Fimbriiglobus sp. Taxonomy (GTDB): domain Bacteria; phylum Planctomycetota; class Planctomycetia; order Gemmatales; family Gemmataceae; genus DASSAT01. Next base: position 3,230 of record DATLIF010000591.1, read on the forward strand.
CCATGCGTTCGCCGAAGTGTTCGCTGGCGAGTAGCCGGTCCACCAGCTTCTCGTAAGCGCCCGGCGACTGGTCCCGGACGAACGCCTCGACCTCCTCCGGCGTCGGCGGTAGGCCGATCAGGTCGAAGTACAGCCGGCGGACGAGCGTCACCGCGTCCGCGTCCGGCGAGGGCTTGAGCTTTTCCTTCTCCAGCCGGGCAAGGATGAAGCGGTCCGCCCAGTTGATCGGCCAGCTCGCGTCCTTCACCGCGGGCGCCGGGTGCCGGGTCGGCGGCGCGTAGGCCCAGTGGACCTGGTATTTCGCCCCTTGTGCCACCCACTGCTTGAGCAGTTCGATCTCGGCCGGGGTGAGTGCCTTGCCCGACTTCTTCGGCGGCATCCGCTCCGACTCGTCCTCCGAGATGATCCGCTTCACCAGATCGCTCTGGTCCGGCTTGCCGGGGGTCAGGACGCGGTAGCCGCCGCGGTCCTCCTTGGCGCTCTTCTCCACGTCGAGGCGCAGCTCGGCCTCACGGTGCTTCTCGTCCGGGCCGTGGCAGGCGAAGCACTTGTCCGACAGGATCGGCCGCACGTCGCGGTTGAAGTCCACGTCCGCCGCGCCGAGCCGCGAGGCGCAGCCGAGGGCCGCGAGCAATACGAGTAGCCGGTTCATACCATCTACCCTAATCCGGTCGCGTCGCGACGCCCAAAGTAAAATAGCCCGCCATGAAGATCACCCGGATCGAGACGCACGTCTGCCACGCCCGGATGCGCAACTGGGTGTTCGTCAAGGTGCTGACCGACCAGGACGGCCTGTTCGGCTGGGGCGAGGCGACGCTGGAGTGGCACACCCGGGCCGTCGTCGGGGCTGTCGAGGACCTGGCCGAGTTGGTCATCGGCGAGGACCCGACCCGCGTCGAACACCTCTGGCAGATGATGTACCGCCAGCACTTCTGGCACGGCCACGGAATCGTCCGGTCCACGGCCATCGCGGGCATCGACCTGGCGCTGTGGGACATCCTCGGCAAGGTGTGCGGGGTGCCGTGCTCGAAGCTCTGGGGCGGGCCGGTGCGCGACCACGTCCGGCTGTACTGCCACCTCGGCGGCGGGCGGATGGAAGACTTCTACGAGACTGCATCGGACGACGCGAAACGATTCGCCGACCTGGCGCAGCAAGCCGTGGCGGACGGGTTCACCGCGTTCAAGTCGATGGCCGTGCCGCCGACGTTGCCGCTGGAGGGGCTGAAGCCGATCCGCGCCGCCGAGGCGTGCGTGGCGGCGATGCGGGAGGCGGTGGGCGAGGGCGTGGACATCATGGTAGACTGCCACGCCCGGCCGTCGCCGGCGATGGGCTTGCAGTTCGCGAAGGCGCTGGAGCCTTACGGGCTGTACTTCCTCGAAGAGCCGTGCTGGCCGGAGAGCGTGGACGGGCTGGCGGCGATCAACCGCGCCGTGTCCACGCCGATCGCCACCGGCGAGCGCGTGACGCACCTGGCCGCGTTCCGCGACCTGTTCGCTGCGCGGGCCTGCGAAGTCTGCCAGCTCGATATCACGCACTGCGGCGGGCTGAGCGAGGCGCGGCGCATCGCGGCGCTGGCGGAGGCGCACCGCATCGCACTGGCCCCGCACAATCCGCAGGGGCCGGTCAGCACCGCGGCGAGCCTGGAGTTCGGCTTCGCGCAGCCGAGTTACGTCATCTGCGAGACGGTGCATGCCGACGTGCCCTGGCGGCAGGACGTGGTGCGGGAAGGCTTCGCCGTCGAGCCAGCCGGCCGGATCGTGCGGCCGAACACGCGGCCGGGGCTGGGCATCGCCATCGACGAGGCCGAGGTGAAGAAGCACCCGTTCCAGCAAGAGTTGCCGCAGCGGGTGTTCCACTCCGATGGCAGCGTGGGAGACTGGTAGCAGATGAATGACGAATGACGGAATGACGAATGACGGATGACGAGCGGTGAAGGCAAGCCCGCTGTCGCATCGCATTCACTCCTTCGGTCATCCGTCATTCCGTCATTCCGTCATTCGGTGGTTTCATGTCC
>DATLIF010000592.1:0-3101 GCA_035539575.1 Fimbriiglobus sp.
CCCGACCCACCCTACAGAACACCCTCACCCCTTCCTCTTCGGCCAGATCTTCCGCACCAGCCACAGTACCGGGTCGTAGTACTCGTCCACCACTCGTTCCTTCAGCGGGATGATCGCGTTGTCCGTGATGGTGATGTGCTCCGGGCAGACGTTGGTGCAGCACTTGGTGATGTTGCAGTACCCGATCCCGTGCTTCTCCTTGATGTCGCCCACCCGGTCGCCGGTGTCCAGCGGGTTCATCTCCAGTTGGGCCAGATGCACCAGAAACCGCGGGCCGGCGAACTCGTCGTGCTTGTGGTGGTCGCGCAGGACGTGGCAGACGTCCTGGCACAGGTAGCACTCGATGCACTTGCGGAACTCCTGCACCCGGTCGGCGTCCCGCTGGTCCATGCGCCAGGTGCCGTCGGCGGCGTCCGGCGGCCGCGGCTTGAACGGCTCGATCCGCTCCTTGACCCGGTAGTTCCAGGAGACGTCCGTGACGAGGTCCTTGATCGTCGGGAACGCCTGCATCGGCTCGACGGTGATCGGCTCATCCGTTGGCAGATCGGTGAGCCGAGTCATGCACATGAGCCGCGGCTTGCCGTTGACCTCGGCGGAGCAGGAGCCGCACTTGCCGGCCTTGCAGTTCCACCGGCAGGCGAGGTCCGGCGCCTGCGTCGCCTGCACCTGGTGCACGGCGTCGAGGACGACCATCCCCACTCCGGTCTCGGCGGTGTAGTCGTGGAACTGGCCGCCGGAGGAGTCGCCGCGCCAGATACGGAGCGTGACCTGAGCCATGAACACGTCCCCGACCAGAGAATGAACGATGACTGTCTTCAGCCCGAAGGGCTGGGAGCCCTTAGCCCAGGGCAACGCCCTGGGTCGGCGCACCAGCACCCGTCCAGCCCGAAGGGCTGGGACAGGCCACCTTGTCCCAGCCCTTCGGGCTGGTCATATCACCGACCCCCGAAACCCAGGGCGTTGCCCTGGGCTAAGGGCTCCCAGCCCTTCGGGCTGAAAACCGGGATCCTCGGCAACTGTCACCTCAACTCTTCCGGCAACTGCCCGCCCGCCTCGGCCTGGATGATTGCCTTCAACTCGTCCGGCATCGCCGGCAGCGGCTCCAGCCGCACCTGCATCTCGCCGTCCGGGCCGCGGCCGATGACCGTGTTCACCTTGCCGAAGTTCTTCGAATCCTTCGCCGGGTAGTCGTCGCGGAACTGCGCCCCGCGACTCTCCTTGCGGACCAGTGCGGCGCGGGTGATCGCCTCGGACACGATCAGCAGGTTGTGTAGGTCGATCGCCGTGTGCCAGCCAGGGTTGTACTCGCGGTGGCCGACCACCTTGCACTTTGCCGCCCGCGCCTTCAATTGTTGCAAGCTGTCGAGCGCCCGCAGCATCTCGTCCTCGCGGCGGACGATGCCGACCAGGTCCTGCATCATGTCTTGCAGGTCGAACTGGATCTGGAACGGCCCCTCGCCGTCGCGGTTGAACGGCGCAAGCGCCCATTTCGCGGCGGCTTCCACCTGGTCCGCGGTGACGATGCCGACCGGCGCGTCCTTGGCGTATTTCGCGGCATACTCGCCGGCCCGCTTGCCCAGCACCAGCAGGTCCGAGAGCGAGTTGCCGCCGAGTCGGTTGGCGCCGTTGATGCCGGCGGCGCACTCGCCACACGCAAAGAGTCCCGGCACCCGCGACGCCTGGGTGTCCGCGTCCACCCGGACGCCGCCCATCGCGTAGTGCGTCGTCGGCCCGACCTCCATCGGCTCCTTCGTGATGTCCAGCCCGCCCAGTTCCTTGAACTGGTGGTACATGCTCGGCAGCTTCTTCTTCCAGTGCTCGGCCGCGTCGAACCCGCTCTTGCGCTTGCTGTACCAGTCGGCGAAGGTCTGGAGTTCGAGGAACACGCCGCCGTGCGGGCTGCCGCGGCCCTCGCGGGCCTCGCGGACGATGCACCGGGCGACGTGGTCGCGGGTCAATAACTCCGGCGGCCGGCGGGCGTCCTTCTCGCCGAGGACGTACCGGAACCCCTCCTCCTCGTCCTGGGCGGTCTGTGGTTTGTAGTTGTCCGGGATGTCGCCGAACATGAACCGGCTGCCGGTGCTGTTGCGGAGGACGCCGCCCTCGCCGCGAACCCCTTCCGTGACGAGGATGCCGCGGACCGACGGCGGCCAGATCATGCCGGTCGGGTGGAACTGCACGAACTCCATGTCGATGAGTTCGGCCCCGGCGTCGTAGGCGAGGCCGTGGCCGTCGCCGGTGCATTCCCACGAGTTGCTGGTGATCTTGTACGCCTTCCCCAACCCGCCGCAGGCGAGGATCAGCGCCTTACAGCGGAAGACGGTGAACCGCCCGCGCTCGCGGTCGTAGGCCAGCGCGCCGACGACCTGCTCGCCGTCCTTGAGCAGTCGGACGACGGTCCGCTCCATGTAGACGGAGATGCCGCGGTGGACGCCGTGGTCTTGCAGGGTGCGGATGAGTTCCAGTCCGGTGCGGTCGCCGACGTGGGCGAGGCGGGGGTACTTGTGGCCGCCGAAGTTCCGCTGGAGGATGCGGCCGTCCGGCGTGCGGTCGAAGACCGCGCCCCAGGCTTCGAGTTCGCGGACGCGGGCCGGGGCCTCCTGCGCGTGGTGCTGGGCCATGCGCCAGTTGTTGACGTACTGGCCGCCGCGCATGGTGTCGGCGAAGTGGACCTTCCAGCTATCGCGCTCATCGACGTTAGCCAGCGCCGCGGCGATGCCGCCCTCGGCCATGACGGTGTGCGCCTTGCCGAGCAGCGACTTGCAGATTAGTCCGACGGACACGCCCGCGGCCGACGCCTCGATGGCGGCGCGCAGCCCCGCGCCGCCGGCCCCGATCACGATGACGTCATGCTCCTGCGACTGGTAGTCCATAATCCGAGTGCCTTCATCAGCCGCGGAGCGGCGTCAGATGCGGAGTCCAGGGGCGATAGCCCCTGGACTCCGCACGGTCATTTCCCCAGCCCCGGAGCGCCTGTGTTCCGGGTCAAGGGTGTTTTGGGATCACGCCACGGTGGCGGGATCCCACGGGCGGTTGTCCCGCACCATCGCGTTGAGGATCACCAACAGCTTCCGCATGGCCGCCACCTGGGCCACCTTGAC
>DATLIF010000593.1:0-11133 GCA_035539575.1 Fimbriiglobus sp.
GGACCTCGAACAGTTGCACGAGGAGTTCCATGCGGCAATCTGTCGCTGGCGACGGAAACCTCATCTGGTGCGATCCTGCTTCGCCCAAGCCGGGTTGAGCATCGAGACCACTTGACCTTCTTTGCGCAGTGATCAGTAGGACCTGGGCGCCGATCCCCTCCGACTCCCGCAACAGGCCCAGCAGCAGGTGCTCAGTGCCGACGTAGTTGTGGTTGAGGCTGCGGGCTTCCTCGATCGAGTACTCGATCATCTTCCTGGTCCGCGGGGTCTGTGGCAGACGGCCCATGCACGCCGCCTTGTCGTCGCCCGGCCGGACGATGCGCTCGACCTCCTCCCGCACCTTGCGGCGGTCCAGGCCCAGGTTCTTGAGCACGTGGGCCGCGACCCCGGACCCCTCCTTCACCAGCCCGAGCAAAACATGCTCGGTGCCGATGTACTCGTGGCCGAACCGCTGCGCCGCCTGGTTGGCGAGTTGCATCACCTTTCGGGCGCGGTCCGTGAATCGTTCGTACACGGCGGAAGCCCTCCCCGGCCTGTGGGACGTGAAGCCCGGTCGCCGCAACCAACCGAGCGAGCGGGAGACGTCAGTCCCCCGAGTGGAGCCTCAGCGACTTCGCAGCCCCTCGGGGGACTAACGTCCCCCGCTCGCCTTGTTGGGCACGTGGTGAGGTGGGTGAGCCGCGAAGCACTCCATCGTACCGCGCTCTGCCACAAACGAGAACGGGCCGCCCTCTCGGGCGGCCCGTCGCGTCGGTCGCTGGGACCGTTGTTACTTCGGCTCGCCGCCGACCACGGCCGGCTGCGGCTCGGCGGGGGGGGCGGCGTCGGTGGTCTCGAACACCAACTTCTTCTCGCCGTCCACCTCGCCGACCTTCACCGTGAGGACGTCCTTGCCGGCGAACTCGCCCCGCAGCAGCGACTCGGACATCGAGTCCTCCAAGTGCTGCTCGACCGCCCGCCGCAGGGGCCGCGCCCCGAACTCCAGGCTGGAGCCCTTCTCGATCAGGAACTCCTTGGACTCCTCGGTCATCACCAGCTTGATCCCCTTCTCGGAGAGCCGCTTGGCCACCTTGGACAACTCCATCTCCACGATCTGCTTGAGGTTCTCCTTGGTCAGCGATCGGAACACGATGATGTCGTCCAGCCGATTCAGGAACTCGGGGCGGAACACCTTCTCCATCTGCCCCTTCAGCCGGGTCTTCATCTCCGTGTAGTTCACCTCGGCGTCCTGTTGCCGCATGCCGCGCTTGAACACGCTGGTCAGGTCGTCGGAGGAGACGATCGTCTCGGCCCCGATGTTCGTGGTCATGATGACGATCGTGTTCTTGAAGTCGATCACCCGGCCCACGTTGTCGGTCAGCCGGCCCTCCTCCATGATCTGGAGCAGCATGTTCCAGACGTCCGGGTGGGCCTTCTCGATCTCGTCCAGCAGCACCACCGAGTACGGCTTGCGGCGGATCTTCTCGGTGAGCTGACCGCCCTCCTCGTACCCGATGTAGCCCGGCGGCGCGCCGACGAGACGGGAGACGTTGTGCTTCTCCATGTACTCGCTCATGTCCAGCGCGACCATCGCGTTCTCGTCGCCGAACATGAACTTGGCGATCGCCTTGGCGAGCAGCGTCTTACCCACGCCAGTCGGGCCGGCGAAGATGAAGCTGCCGATCGGCCGCTTCGGATCCTTCAGCCCGGCCCGGCTCTTGCGGACCGCCCGGGCGATGGCCTTGATCGCCTCGTCCTGGCTGACGACCGTGCCGTGCAGTTCCTCCTCCATCTTCAGGAGCCTGCGCGTCTCGTCCTCGCCGACCTTCTTCAGCGGCACTCCGGTCATCTTGGAGACGACCTCGGCGATGACCTCGTCATCGACGACGCCATCGGTCTCCTTGGCCTTCTCCCGCCACTCCTTGGTGACCGTCTCCTTCTTCTTCTTGAGCTTGTCCGCCTGGTCGCGCAGCGCCGCTGCCTTCTCGAAGTCCTGCTCGGCGACGGCGGACTCCTTCTCCTGGTTGAGCTTCTCGATCGACTCGTCGATGTCCTTGAGGTCGGGCGGCCGGGTCATCGCCTTCAGGCGGATGCGGGCGCCCGCCTCGTCGATGACGTCGATCGCCTTGTCCGGCAGGCACCGGCCGGAGATGTACCGCTCGGAGAGATCGACCGCGGCCTTCAGGGCGGCGTCGGTGATCTGGACCCGGTGGTGCGCCTCGTACCGGTCGCGGAGGCCCTTGAGGATCTCGACCGCCTCCAGGTTCGACGGCGGGTTGACGATGATCTCCTGGAACCGTCGGGCCAGCGCGGCGTCCTTCTCGATGTACTTGCGGTACTCGTCTAATGTGGTCGCGCCGATGCACTGGATCTCGCCGCGGGCGAGTGCCGGCTTGAGCACGTTGGAGGCGTCGATGGCCCCTTCGGCGCCGCCGGCCCCGACCAGGGTGTGCAACTCGTCGATGAAGAGGATCGTGTTCTTCGCGCGGCGGACCTCGTTCATCACCGCCTTGATGCGCTCCTCGAACTGGCCGCGGTACTTGGTGCCGGCGACCATCATCGCCAGGTCGAGCACCACCAACCGCTTGTCGCGGAGCAACTCGGGGACGTTCGAGTCCACGATGAGTTGAGCCAGCCCCTCGACGATGGCGGTCTTACCAACACCCGCCTCGCCGAGCAGGACCGGGTTGTTCTTGGTGCGGCGCGACAACACCTGGATGACGCGCTCGATCTCGTTGGCCCGGCCGATGACCGGGTCGAGTTTGCCCTGCCGGGCCAGTTCGGTCAGGTCGCGGCCGAAGCTGTCCAGGGCGGGCGTCTTGGACTTCTGCCGGCTGGAGGAGGTGCGCTCGCCGCCGCCGCTACCGCCGCCGCCGGGTTCGTTCTCGTTCGGCATCGGGTTGTGCCCCAAAAGGTTCAGCACTTCCTCGCGGACGTCTTCCAGCTTCAACCCCAGGTTCATCAGAACCTGGGCGGCGACACCCTCCTGCTCACGGAGCAGGCCCAGGAGCAGGTGCTCGGTGCCGACGTAGTTGTGGTTGAGGTTGCGAGCCTCCTCAATGGAGTACTCGATCACCTTCTTGGCCCGCGGGGTGTGGGGCAGCCGCCCCATGACCACCTGGTCCCCGCCGGCCCCCGGCTGGACGATCCGCTCGACCTCCAGCCGGATCTTCCGCAGGTCCACGTCCAGGTTCTTCAGAACGTTGGCCGCGACCCCGGACCCCTCCTTCACCAGCCCGAGCAGAACGTGCTCGGTACCGATGTACTCGTGGTTGAACCGCTGCGCTTCCTGGTTGGCGAGTTGCATCACCTTCCGGGCGCGGTCCGTGAAGCGTTCATACATCGAGACCGTCTCCGGCTATGGTCGGTTCGCCCGGCCTGGGTCCGCCCGGGCGGTGCGGCTCTGCGTTCGCATTGTCGGCCCCGACCGTCCTGAGTCATCATATGCCCGGCGGGTCGTGCGATCCAACCGGGGGCCGCGGGCCGAGAGGGGCGGGTCGAGAGAAGGCCCGCTGACGATCGGTTAGACGACGGCCGGAGGCATGGGGGTGCCGAAATCTGTGGGATTCTAAGGAGCCCGTCCGAAGGAATCAAGCGAGGGCGTTACGCGGCCTCGACGCCAACCGCCGGCGCGGTCAGTTCCCGGACCATCTCGCCGCGCAACACCCCCTCCAGGTCCGCCAGCGCGGCGGCCGCCGTCAGCCCGTCCAGCACCCGGTGGTCGAACGTCAGCCGCACGTCCAGCGTCCCGTCCTCGGCAAGCGGGCCGTAGCCGAGCGTCGTCGCCGTTGGTGCGATGACGTTGAGGAGTCCCGCCCCGGCCGACCCGACGGTACTCAACCCGAACGTCCCGAACGTCTTCGCCCGGTGCCGGCCGGACAGGTTCATCGCCAGCCACCACACTAACCTGCGGACCGGCCGCGGGTAGCGGCTGTACCGGATCAGCCGTGCGAACGACCGGACCTCCTCGACGGGTCGCGTCTTCCACTCCCGGACCTGGCCGGTCAGGTGAGACAGCGGCTTGCGTTCCGGTGCCCGGAAATGACCGAAGAAGACCGCCGGCTCGCCCTCGTATTGCCGGGCGACGGCCACCGACGCGACGCTCTCGTCGGCCTCGAACAGGTGCGGCCACGGGAACCGCAGGTACGCCTGCCGCAGCGTCGGGGTGCGGGCCGCGACGACCGCGTATGCCTTCACGAACAGGGCCGCCCACGCCGGCGGGTCGGACACCCGGTCCCGCGCGGCGACGGTCGCCGACAGGTCCATCCGCCGCTCGACCGTGACGAGCGGGATGGCCCGGCAGGCGTGCATCAGGTCGGCGATCCAGCGCCGCGACAGTGGGAGCCGGACCCGACGGCCTGTGATCGCGGGCATGCGTCCCCCTCGGGAGGTCGAACGATCGGCATGATCGGTCAAACGTGGGGAAAACACAACCGCGGTTCGCCCCCCTGGGACCGCGGCCGTCCCGGCCGCTCTTGCTAACCCGGTCCGGGCGCTGGTGTATCGTCAGAGGCTCCTGAATCACGAAGCCCAGGCGGCCGGGACGGCCGCGGTCCCGGGGGGGCCGCTATACTGGTTTCATCCGTCCGCCACCCCGCACCCCACGCCGCCATGCCGACCGACGACCCGTTCGCACCGCTCCGGGAAGCCCTCGCCGTCTCCCCGACCAACGTCCCGCTACGGCTGCACCTGGCCGACGGCCTGTTGTCCGCCGGCCGGGCGGACGAGGCCGAGGCGACCTGCAAGGACGGGCTGACCCGCACCCCCAACGAGCCGCGGCTGAAGCTCGCGCTGGCGCGGGCGTACCTGCGCCAGGGCAAGCACTCGGCCGGCATCGTCGTCTGCGAGGATCTGACGCGCGCGGACGCCTCTGCTGAAGCTTACCTGCTGCTCGCGCGACTCTTGCACCTGGTCGGGGAGCCTGACCGGGCCGCGTCCGCCTATCGGCAGGCGATCGACGCCGACCCGTCGGCCGCCGACCCGGACCTGGAAAAGGACCTCGGCCTGGACGACGAGCCGTACGAGCCGGGCGAGGACGACACCGACTTCGGCGGCCGGGTGCCGGCGAACTTCGTTCCGGTCTCAGACGAGCGCGAATTGGAGCGCCCGAAGATCACCTTCGCGGACGTCGGCGGGATGGAGCCGGTCAAGGAGGACATCCGGCTGAAGATCATCCACCCGCTGACGCACGCCGACCTGTACAAGGCTTACGGCAAGTCAATCGGCGGCGGCCTGTTGATGTACGGCCCGCCAGGCTGTGGCAAAACGCACCTGGCCCGCGCCACGGCCGGGGAGGTGAAGGCGGCGTTCCTGAGCGTCGGTCTTCACGACGTACTCAACATGTGGCTGGGCAACTCGGAGAAGAACCTGCACGCGGTCTTCCAGCAGGCCCGGCGGAATAAGCCGTGCGTGTTGTTCTTCGACGAGGTGGACGCCCTGGCGGCGAGCCGGGCGGACTTCCGCCACACCAACGCCCGGACGGTCATCAACCAGTTCCTCAGCGAGCTGGACGGGGTGGACGGGTCCAACGACGGGGTGCTGGTGCTGGCGGCGACCAACGCCCCCTGGCACATGGACAGCGCGTTCCGCCGTCCGGGGCGGTTCGACCGGATCGTCTTCGTCCCGCCGCCGGACGCGACGGCCCGCGCCTCGATCGTGAAGCTACACATCGCCGGCAAGCCGCAGGAGAAGATCGACTTCAACGCGGTGGCCAAGGCGACGGCCGAGCACAGCGGCGCGGACCTGAAGGCGGTGGTGGACCGGGCGGTGGAGATCAAGCTGCGCGAGGCGATGCGGACCGGGGTGCCGAAGCCGCTGACGACGCAGGACCTGTTGACCGCGGCGAAGGGGGTGAAGCCCTCGACGCGGGAGTGGCTCTCGGACGCGCGGAACTACGCGATGTACGCCAACGACGGCGGCCAGTACGACGACCTCGCCGCGTACCTGAAGTTGCGGTGACGGGCCGAGTCTTGTAGGTCGGGTCGAGTCTTCGAGGCCCGACGGGTTTTGCCGCCCCAATGGGGCGTCCGGTAATAGCCAGGGGTGCCAACCCCTGGACGGGACGAAGAGAGTGATCCGTAGCCCCAACGGGGCGACCCTGCGGTGCATCGGGTCGCCCCGTTGGGGCTGCAATGATCTTCGGGTCGCTGACCAGGGGTTTCACCCCTGGCTATTACCGGACGCCCCGTCGGGGCGAGCCGACTTCCGGAAGCGGTGGTGACGGAGCATGGCATCAGAAGAGGTCCAACGCATCGACCTACTGCTCTCCCTCCGACGGCCGGGGGAAGCGGAGCAGCTCACCCGAGAGGGCCTGTCCGCCAACCCCGACTGGGCAACGGGCTACAGCCTCCTGGCATTGTGCCTGCTCAATGCGCGTCCCCCGCAAGTGGAGGACGCGCTTTTCGCGGCACGCCGCGGCATCGCCCTAGCTCCGACGATTGGAAGTACGCACGCCATCCTGGGTTGCGCGCTGTCGGCTACCGGTGATGAGACCGCGTCCGAACGGGCGTTCCGGGAGGGGCTGCGGCTAAACCCGGCCGACACCTTCACCCGGTCACAGTTCGGCTGGTCCTTGTACAGGCGGGGGAAGGTGTATCAAGCCCTCGTTCTGGCCGAGGAGGGGCGGACGGACGCCCCGAATGACCCGCTGTTGTTGGAGTTGCTCGCGTACGCTGAGCTAGAGCTGACCGACTTCCATAACGCCCGGCAGACGATATCCGCTGCTTTGGCAGCCCACCCAGAGAATCACGTCTTCCACTACCTGTCCGGCCTGGCGTCGGAGCAGACGGCGACGCCTTGCCAGGCGGACCTGCCCCTCTACGAGGCGGCGGTCGCGTCTTACGCCGAGGCAGTCCGCATTGCCCCGACGATCGAGGAGTACCGAGACCACCTCGACCAGGCGCGGGCCGCCCTCGCCCAGGTCCGTGAAGAGCTTCACTTGCTCCCGTTCGCCCCGCGACCCGGCCCACCGCGGGTCACGGACGGCGAACCCGACCCGGGCGATGACCAGGCAGTCGAGGACGACCTTTCAACCGCTCCGGAGTTCCTGGCGGCCCTCGAAGGGCAAGACCGAACCGACGACTACAAGTTGTCCAGGCCCATGACCCGGTTGCGGTGGCTCGGCACGTATTACCCCTGGCTCCTTATCGGCGGGTTGTTCGGCTTCATCATGCTGGCCGGTTTGATCAGTGCCCTGACGCGATGAGCGGGCGATGCCAGGTTGAACCCATGTTCCCCGACCTCGACCGGCTGAACCTGCTGCTGTCCCTGAGCCGGTACGCCGAGGGGGAGAAGGCCGCGCGCGAGGCGATCGGCGAGAACCCGGAATGGGGTGCGGGGTACGGGTTCCTGGCCTTGTTCCTGTCCAACCAGGGGCACCACCTGCCGGCCGTCCGCGCGGCCAGGGACTGCGTCGCCAAAGAGCCGCACGACCCCTGGGCCCACGCCGTCCGGGCCACCGTCCTCCGCCGCCTCGGCCGCAACGACGAGGCCCTCGCCGCCGCTGACGAGGCCATCCGGCTCGACCACACCTACGCCTACGCCTACCACGTCCGCTGCGATGTCCTCTGCGCCGAGCAGCGCTACCGCGAGGCCCGCGTCACCGCGATCGACGGGTTGCAACACCACCCGACCGACGAGGGGCTGCTCCAGCGTAAGGGCTGGGCCGAGCAGATGACCGGCCGGCTCGACGCGGCGATCTGGACCGCCGAGGCGGCCTTGAAACTCCATCCGGACTCGCCGTCCCTGCGGAACGTGGTCGGCTGCGCGCGGATGGACATGGCCGACGGCGGCTGGTTGGCCGCCCGCATCCACAACTACCGGCAGGCGGACGCGATGTTCCGGGAGGCGATCCGGCTGCGGCCCGGCGAATCGGCCTACCAGGACAACCGCCGGTTGAACGCGCTGCGGTGCCGGCAGTTCGTCGTGAAGGCGGTGCTGCCGGGCCTGATGCTGGTGTCCGCCCTGCTCGTGGCGGCGCCCGGGGTGGTCGCGGCCCGGGGCGGAGGCGTCGTGTGCTGCTTCGCGATGGTCGGCCTGTTCGCGTACATCCCGGGGCTGTCTCACCTGAACGCCGGGGAGCCGTGGTTCTTCTTGAGCGCACCGGTCAAGTGGCTCGGCCTGCCGACAGTCCCGCTGCCGTCGGACGAGGCCCGGAAGGGTCGGTGGGCGTGGCGGGGCGTGATCGGTGTACTGGTCGCCATGCCGGCGGTCGCCTGGGCGCTGGTGCTCGCCTCGCGGATCTGATACGGACAACCAACAAAGCGAGTGGGGGACGTCAGTCCCCCGAGTGCTCCCCCGCTACTTCCGAACACTCGGGGGACTGACGTCCCCCGCTCGCCGGGATGGTTTCCCGTTTGGCATCGCCGCGAAACGGACGATACTATGAGGGACATTCCCGCCGGACCGCCCGTCCCACCGTCGGACCCGTGATGCGAAACGCACTCCTCGCCCTGCTCGTCGCGCTCGGCTGCGCCTCGCGGCTAACCGCCGCGGAGCCGGCATCGTTCAAGAATGACGTGATGGCCGTCCTGTCGCGGGCCGGGTGCAACGCCGGGGCGTGCCACGGCAACCTCAACGGCAAGGGCGGCCTGCGGCTGTCGCTGCGCGGTGAGAACCCCGACGCCGACCTCGTCGCCCTCACCCGCGACATGCTCGCCCGCCGGACCGACCCGGCCAGCCCCGCCGAGAGCCTGATCCTCAAGAAAGCCACCGGCCAGGTGCCCCACGAGGGCGGCGTCCGGTTCTCCCCACTGAGTACCGAGTACTCGGTACTCAGTACCTGGATCGCCAACGGCTGCCGGCCGGACGCGGACGACACGCCGAAACCGGTGCGGCTGGACGTCACCCCGACGCAGGGCGTCCTGATCGACCCGGCCGACCGGGTGAAGCTCTCCGCGGTCGCGCACTTCTCCGACGGCACACGGCGCGACGTGACGGGCCTCGCCGCGTTCGAGATGACGAGCGTCGGAACTGCGAAGGTCCACCTGACCGGCGAGGTCGTCCGCGAGCAACCGGGCGAGCTGGTCGTGCTGGTGCGCTACCTCGACTTGCAGGTGCCGGTGCGGCTGGCGTTCCTGCCGGCCCGACCGGTGCCGGACCTGTCGCGCGTCCCGACCAACAACGAGATCGACCGGCTCGTCCTGGACCGGCTCCGCGAGCTGCGGCTGATGCCGTCGGACCTGTCGTCGGACTCGGTGTTCGTCCGCCGGGCGTACCTGGACGCCTGCGGCATCACCCCGACCGCCGCCGAGGTGCGGGCGTTCCTGGCCGACCCGTCCCTGGACAAGCGGACGAAGCTCATTGACCGGCTGTTGGCACGCCCGGAGTTCGCCGACTACTGGGCGCAGAAGTGGTCCGACCTGCTCCGCAACGAGGAGAAGTCTCTCGACAAGAAGGGCGTGCAGGTCTTCCACCGCTGGATCAAGGGCTGGATCGCCGCGGATCGACCACTCAACGAGTTCGCACGCGAGGTCCTGTCCGCCCGCGGCAGCACCTACGAGCACCCGCCAGCCAACTTCTACCGGGCGGTCCGCGACCCGTACACCCGTGCCGAGTCGGTCGCGCAGGTCTTCCTCGGCCTGCGAGTGAGCTGCGCCCGGTGTCACAACCACCCGTTCGACCGCTGGACGCAGGACGACTACCACCGGTTCGCGGCGACGTTCGCGCAGATCGATTACCGCGTGCTGGACAATGACCGCCGTGACAAGCTCGACAAGCACGAGTTCGTCGGCGAACAGGTCGTACTCACCGACCCCGGCAAGGAGTTGAGGCACCCCCGCGGCGGCGACGCGGCCCCACGGTTCCTGGGCGCGACAACGCCGGACCTGACCGGCCGCGCTGACCGGCTCGGGGCGCTGGCCGGCTGGGTGGCAGACCCCGCGAATCCGTTCTTCGCCAGGGCGCAGGCCAACCGCGTCTGGTTCCACCTGACCGGCCGCGGGCTGGTGGAACCCAACGACGACTTCCGCACGTCGAACCCCGCGTCCAACCCGCCACTGCTGGACCACCTGGCGAAGACGTTCGCCGACGGCGGGTTCCGGCTCAAGCCGCTGGTCCGGCACGTCATGCTCTCGCGGACGTACCAGCTCGCGTCGTCGCCGAACGACACCAACGCCGGCGACGAGGTCCACTTCGCCCATGCCATCGTGCAGCCGCTGGAGGCGGAGCAACTGCTCGACGCGCTGACCGGCGTCTTCGGCGTGCCGGTGCGGTTCCCCGGCTACCCCGAGGGGATGCGGGCCGGTGAAGTGCCGGCCCCGCCGCAGTCGGGCCGCCGCAACGTGGACAACATGGGCACCCGGTTCCTGAAGGTGTTCGGCAAGCCGGATCGGCTGCTGACCTGCGAGTGCGAACGAAGCGAGGACGCCGGCATGTTCCAGGCGTTCCAGCTCATCACCGGCGAGTTGGTGCATTCGCTGCTGAGCGACCCGGACAACAGCATCGGCAAGCTGATCGCCGCGGGGAAGAGTGACGCGGAGATGCTCGACGAGCTGTACCTGTCGGCACTGGCCCGGCCCCCGAGCGAGACGGAGCGGGTGCGGCTCTTGGCCTACGTCGGCGGCGCGAAGAACCGCCGCGCCGCGTGGGAAGACGTCGTGTGGGGGCTGGTGAACGCGAAGGAGTTCCTGCTGCGGCGGTGAGATGCGGGGTGAGATTAGCTACGATCTGGTGATGGAAGCCGACATGGCCTTCGTGGAAGGGTGTTACCGCCTTCCCGGGCAGGACTGGCGTGTATTCGTCTTCTCCCGGTTCCGGCCGGTCGGCGAGCCGGTGTGGCGAACATCGACCTGGGAGAGCGGAGTTACCGGCGTCGTGGTGGATTACCCGCGCGACGGTTTGCTCGATAGGCAGGCGGTCGCGGCGGTGATGGCACGGGCGACCGGCGTGACGGGGTGGGTCGAGGTCCGCGGGCCGGACTCGATGCGGTTGCGATGACCGGCCTTCCGCCCTGGCAGGGGCGTTTCGTCCATAGCCCGGGGCGGAAGCCCCGGGTAAGCCCGGCGGGAAGGACCGAGCCCCGGAGCGCCTGTGTTCCGGGTCAAGGGTGTTTTGGGATCACGCCACGGTGGCGGGATCCCACGGGCGGTTGTCCCGCACCATCGCGTTGAGGATCACCAACAGCTTCCGCATGGCCGCCACCTGGGCCACCTTGAC
>DATLIF010000594.1:0-9431 GCA_035539575.1 Fimbriiglobus sp.
CTGCCACGACAACCCGCCGGTTCCCGGCGTGGACGCCGTCCGTCTGCCGGGCCAGCGCGGGCTGGAGCGCAAGCGGCGGGCACTGGCCGACGGGGTCGCCCTCTACCCGGGCGTCATGGCGGCGCTGGCGCCCCACGCGCAGAGGTTGGGGGTGACGCCCCCCGACCCGCTCGCGTGACCACGACCTAGCGTTTCGGCTCCGCGGGAACGCCCGTGGGGATCGTGTAGCCGAGTTCCTTCACCAGCCGGTCGTACTCCGTTTCCAGCTTCGCCTTGATGCCGGCGTGCCCCGGGTCGTTGAACAGGTTCTTTAACTCGTAGGGGTCGGCGGTGAGGTCGAAGAGTTCCGTCCACTCCGGGTGGTCGCGGTACTTGAGCAACTTGTGCGTCGGGGTGCGGACGCCGGTCATCGTGGGGGTGTTGAAGCCGCCCACCGCCTCCGCGGGGGCCTTCTTCGGACCGGGCTCGCGGAAGTACTCGTAGAAGAAGCTTGCACGGAACGGCTCCTTCGGAACCTGCTTCGATAGCAGCGGCTTCCAGCTCTTGCCGTGCATGTCCTTTGGTACGGCGACGCCGGCCAGGTCGAGGAACGTCGGCGCGAGGTCGATGTTCAGCACCAGGTCGTCGCGGGTCACGCCCCTCAGCCCGGACCCGGGGTGCCGCACGATGAGCGGGATTCGCAGGCTCTCGTCGTAGCCGCTGCGCTTGTCGGCGAGCGTGTGCTCGCCAAGGTAGAAGCCGTTGTCGCTCGCGTACACGACCACCGTGTTCGCGGTGAGCTTGAGCCGGTCGAGGGCGTCCAGGACCTTGCCGACGTTGTCGTCCACGCCCGCGATGCAGCGGAAGTAGTTCAGGTTCACCGCGACCTTCTCGCCGGCGTCCTTCTTCTTGCCGAGGTCCGCGTTGAAGCCGGGCGGACGGCCGAGGTTCGGCACGCCCCGCGCCAGTTCGTTATCGAACGCGGTCGCCAGCCGCTTCGGCGGCGTGAACGGCCCGTGCGGAGCCTTGAAGCCGACCACCAGCACGAACGGCCTGTCCTTCGCCCGCTCCGTCTCGAGGAACCGGACCGCGTAGCCGGCAGAGCGGTCGTCGGTCCAGTCGTCGGCGCGCTCGGGCTTGCCGTTCACCAGGAAGTTCGCGTTGGTGTACGTCCCCTGGCCGGTGAAACTGGCGGACCAGTCGAAGCCCGGCCGGTCGGGCTGCTGGCCCTGGTGCCACTTGCCGACGTAGCCCGTGGAGTAGCCCGCGGCGCGAAGGATGGTGGCGTGCGTCGCCAGCCGGTCGCTCAGCGCCGTGCGGTTGTTGTGGATGCCGTTGGCGTGGTTGTAGCGCCCGCTCAGGAAGCAGGCCCGGCTGGGCGAGCAGAGCGAGTTGACCACTAACGCGTTGCGGAAACGGACGCCCTCCGCCGCCAGCCGGTCCATGTTCGGCGTCCGGAACCACGGGAAGCGGCCCTTCTCGCCCTGCTCCTTCTGGACGACGCTCAGGGCGTCATATCGCTGGTCGTCGGCGAAGAGGAAGACGAAGTTCGGCCGGTCGGCGGCAGTGAGCCGCGAGGCGAGACCGACCGCGGCGAGTGCGAGCAGCGAGAGCCGGAGCATGGAAGTGGTCCCGGGGTGAGGCGTCCGGCCGTCGAGGGCTGCCCTCGCGGTTGGGCCGGCGGGTGAGCCGGGTTATTGTCACCACCCCGGCGATACCGGTCAAATCTGCGACGGGGTGGACTGGGTTGCCGGTAGATACGTCATGTTCTACCCGCCTCCCCTGTTACCCACTACCCTTTCCTCTGCACCGCCCTCACCCCTCGCACCGCGAGACCACCATGTCCTTCTTCCCCGACGTCAAGACGATCGCCTACGAAGGCCCGGACTCGACCAACCCGCTCGCCTTCCGCCACTACAACCCGGACGAGGTGGTCGAAGGCAAGTCCATGAAGGACCACCTGCGGTTCGCCGTCGCCTACTGGCACACCTTCCGTGGCACCGGGTCGGACCCGTTCGGCCCCGGCACCATGCTCCGCCCGTGGGAGGACGGCACCGACTCCGTCGAAATGGCTCAGAAGCGCGTTCGCGTCGCCTTCGAGTTCATCGAGAAGCTCGGCGCACCTTACTACTGCTTCCACGACCGCGACGTCTCCCCCGAGGGCAAGACCCTCGCCGAGTCGAACAAGAACCTCGACGCGGTCGCCAGGGTGCTCAAGGAGGAGCAGCAGCGCACCGGCATCAAGCTCCTGTGGGGTACGGCGAACCTGTTCAGCCACCCGCGGTTCCTGCACGGCGCGTCCACCAGTTGCAACGCCGACGTGTTCGCTTTCGCGGCCGCGCAGGTCAAGAAGGCACTGGAGGTGACGAAGGAACTCGGCGGCGAGAACTACGACTTCTGGGGCGGCCGCGAGGGGTACATGACCGCGTACAACACCGACCTGAAGCGGGAACTCGACCACTTCGCGAAGTTCCTGCACATGGCCGTGGACTACAAGAAGAAGATCGGCTTCACCGGCACGTTCCTGATCGAGCCGAAGCCGCACGAACCGACCGCCCACCAGTACGACTTCGACTGCGCCAACTCGCTGGCGTTCCTGCGGACGCACGGGCTGGACAAGGACTTCCAGTTCAACGTCGAGACCAACCACGCGACGCTGGCCAAGCACACGATGATGCACGAGTTGATGTACGCCAGTGCCCACGGGATGCTCGGCAGCGTCGATGCCAACCGCGGCGACCCGCTCCTGGGCTGGGACACCGACCAGTTCCCGACCGACCTGTATCTGACCGCCCAGACAATGCTGGTCGTGCTGAACCAGGGCGGGCTAGGCTCCGGCGGGCTGAACTTCGACGCCAAGGTGCGGCGCGAGAGCTTCGAGCCGGTGGACCTGTTCCACGCCCACGTCGGGTCGATGGACGCCTTCGCCCAGGGGCTAAAAATCGCCGCCGCGATCCGCAAGGACGGGGTGCTGCGCGACCTGCTCAAGACTCGCTATTCGAGCTGGGACTCCGGCATCGGCGCGGAGATCGAGTCCGGCAAGGCGGACTTCGCGAGCCTGGAGAAGTACATGCTCGACAAGGGCAACCCGGCCGCGAACGCCTCCGGCCGTCAGGAACTGATCGAGAACATCATCAACCGGTACTTCCGCTGACGCGGAAATCCCAAGCACCAAATCCCAAGTATGACGGTCTTCTGAATTGGGATTTGGAATTTGGGTTTTGGGATTAATCTCCGAAGGAGATCACATGGGCAAGCAGCACAACCCCGGGTTCGTGAAAATCGTCGCCGATGCCCGGAGTCGGGTTCGGGAATGCACCGTCGAGGACGTGAAGCGGTGGCAGGACGACGGGGAGCGGTTTACCCTGGTGGACGTCCGCGAAGAGAGCGAGTTCGCGGCCGGTCACCTGCCCGGTGCAGTCCACATCGGCAAGGGGGTGATCGAACGGGACATCGAGACGAAGGTGCCCGACCCGTCGGTCTCGCTGGTGCTCTACTGCGGTGGCGGGTATCGGTCGGCGCTGGCGGCCGACAACCTCCAGAAGATGGGCTACACCAACGTCGTCAGCATGGACGGCGGCTGGCGCGTCTGGACCGAGAAGGGCTACCCGGTGACGAGGGATTGATCTCGACTCGGAGGCCGAGCATGTTCGCGCCGGTGGCCTTGCTCGCGGCCGCGATCCTGGCCGCTCCCGTCCCCGCACCGCCCACCGAGCCACTCCCGCCGGGCGCGGTCGCCCGGCTCGGCACCACCCGTTTCCGGCTGGGGGACGGGGTCGCCCGCGCCACCCCCTCGCCCGGTGGCCGATGGCTCGTCACCCTGAGCCCGGATTATTCCGGTTCGGGGCTGCCACTGGTGGTGACCGTGCTGGACGCGCGGACCGGCATCCGAGCCGCCGGGGTGACGGTCCGGGACGGCGACTGGTGGCTGCGATCACAACCGGCCGTGTCTGGCGACGGCCAGCGGGTGGTCATCGTCACAGCGAATCCCGACCGACTCCGCAGACAGCACGCCGACCGCTGGCTGCCGCCGGGTCAGCGGGAACCGGTGACCGAAGTCCGGTGCTACGACCTGACCACCGGGCGGGTGGTGTGGCGGTCTCCGGTCGGGGAGAACGCCCTCGCGGCGGCCAAGCAGGGAGGAACTGGGCTGGCGTACTGTTCCGGAGAGCGGGTCATCGTGACCAAGTTCGCCGACGGACGAGAAGAAAAGTCGTGGACGTGTCCCGGCGGGGCGGTGTGGGGGCTGGCCTGGGCCGCCGACGGTGCCGATCTGGTGACCGTCGGGGCGGACCGGACGGCCCGGGTGTGGGACACCAAGACCGGCAAGGAACTCCGAACGGTCCCGGACGCGGTCGCCGTCGAGCACCCGGACGACCGGCCGCGGGTCGGCCAGGCCCACCGGCCCCAGCCGACCGGCGGGCTGGGCGTGTGGGGTCTTTCACCGGACGGCCGGTGGCTGGCGTCTGCGGACGGGAACTCGGTCCGGGTGATCGACCTGAGCAATGGGCAGGTCGCCCTCAGGGAGAAGTACGACGACGGCGTTTACGAGGTGGCCGTATCGACCGACGGCAAGACGCTCGCCACAGTCCACCGCGACTCCAACACAGTTCGGCTTCGGAACACCCGGCTCGGGAAGACCTGGGAGCTGTACGCGGGGACGAAAGGGGGTTACCCGTACAGGTTTCGGAAATACCCGACCTTCACCCCCGACGGTGGAACGCTGCTCCTGCCGTGGTCGGTGGCGGTTCGGTCGTGGGACGCGGACACCGGGCGGGAGACGACGCCGGCGGCCGACTTCCACCACACGTCCGAGGAGGTGCGATTCAGCCCGGACGGATCGCAGGTGCGGACCGGCACGCGACACGCGAGTATCGACGACCTCTGGGACGCGCGAACCGGCCGGCATCTCAAGCGGGAGCAGCATAACTACGCTGCGTTCCGCGGCCCGCTCGGCGAGTGGCTGGGCGTGCAGTACACGAGGAACGGTAACGGCGTTCAAGTGTACCGGACCGACACGCGGGAATTCGTCCGCGAGTTGGCGGGTAAGATCCGGCTGCTGGGGTGGTCGGGGTTCTCTCCCGACGGTAGGCGCGTGTTCGTCGAAGACGAGGGCCGCCTCCTGGTCTGGGACGCGGGCACCGGGCGGCTCATATTGGACCGGGCGCACAAGGCCCCTGGTGCGACGTTTCTCACCGGGTTCGCCGACCGCTCCGGGCGGTGGATGGTCTTGACCGAGGGTGAGGCGCTGGTCGTCGTGGACGTCACAGCCAAGGCCGAGCGGGTACTCGTCGAGAAGGCGTCGGGCGTGTCTGCCGGCGGCGGCTTCGTCGTGGCCTCGGTGTTCGAGGCGGACAAGTTCTGCTACCGCGTCTGGAACCTTGGCACCGGCGACGAGATCCCGGACCCGTTCGGTCCGCCCCGTGGCACGTCCGAGGGCAGGCTGCACTTCGCACCGGACGGGAAGTCGGTGGCCCGGCTGACGGATGGCGGGCGGACGGTCGCCGTCCACGATTGGCCGTCCGGCGCACTGCGGCGAGAACTGGTCGGGACGGCCCGGATTGAGGCGATTGCATTCTCCCCCGACGGCCGGCGAATGGCGACCACTCAGCGGGATACCACCACCCTCGTCTGGGACGTGGCCCCGCCGAAGTGACCCGGCGATCCTCCCCCGGAGCCGAGATGACCCCCACCGAAGCAACAAACCGCTACTTCCACCGTGCCGCCGACCTGTTGAAGCTCCACGACCGGGCGCGGCACTTCCTGCTCACCCCGTACCGGGAGATCAAGGTCGAGTGCAGCTTCGTCCGCGACAACGGGGCACTGGCCACATTCGTCGGCTACCGGGTACAGCACGACAACAGCCGCGGGCCGATGAAGGGCGGCATCCGCTACCACCCCCAGGTGGACCCCGACGAGGTCAACGCCCTCGCGGCGCTGATGACCTGGAAGACCGCGGTGGTCGGCCTGCCCTACGGCGGGGCCAAGGGCGGCATCTCGGTGGACCCGAAGCAACTCAGCCCGCGGGAACTGCAACGGCTCACCCGCGTGTTCACCCAGAAGCTGGCCGACGTGATCGGCCCGAACTCGGACATCCCCGCCCCGGACATGGGGACCAACGCGACCGTCATGGCCTGGATCGCGGACGAGTACGCCAAGTTCCACGGCCACAGCCCGGCCGTCGTCACCGGTAAGCCGGTCGAACTCGGCGGGTCGCTCGGCCGGGAGGCCGCGACGGGCCGAGGCGTCCTCTGCGCCGCCGAGTGCCTGTTCGAGGAGATGGGACGGACGGTGAGCGACTTCACCTATGCGGTCCAGGGGTTCGGCAACGTCGGGTCGTGGGCGGCGACCCTGATCCACCAGGCCGGCGGCAAGGTGGTCGCGGTAGCGGACGTCTCCGGTGCCGTGCGAAACCCGGGCGGGCTGGACGTTCCGGCCCTGGTGAAGCACGCCGCGCAGGCGAAGGGCGTGTCCGGCTTCCCCGGCGCCGAGCCGTTCCCGGCGGACGAGGTACTGTACGAGCCCGTGGACGTGCTGGTCCCCGCGGCGCTGGGCGACGTGCTCACCGCGAAGAACGCCGATCGCGTGAAGGCGAAGGTGGTCCTCGAAGGGGCCAACCACCCGACCGACATCGAGGCGGACGCGATCCTGCAAAAGAAGGGCGTCGTCATGGTGCCGGACATCTACGCCAACGCCGGCGGCGTGACGGTCAGCTACTTCGAGTGGGTGCAGAACATCCAGCAGTTCCGCTGGGACGAGGAGCGGGTCAACGCCGAGTTGCGGAAGGTGATGCGGCAGGCGTTCGCGGACCTCAAGCGGGTCCGGGCGGAACACAACTGCGACTGGCGGACGGCGGCGTTCGTGCTGGCGGTCAGCCGGGTGGCGACGGCGTCGGCCCTCCGCGGCGTGTGGGAGTAGCCTACTCGTCCGCGAACGCGGTCTTGACCTTCACCTTGTCCGCCGGGTGTGGCGCGCCGCCGACCTCGACGTGGGGGTTGATGAAGAAGTTCAGCGGCCCGCCGACCTGCCGCGGCTCCAGGGTGATGTCCCGGCCAATGCTGAACAGCACCCGGTTCGGCGGCAGCTTGCCGAAGTAGTCGTCCGGCTCCGCGCCGAGCTTGCTCGCCTCGGAGATGTCCACCGGCAGCCACGCCTCGCCGGCCCTCACGCGCGCCCAGCAGTGGTAGCCGCCGACCTCGCCCTTGCCCGGCTCGACCGGCAGCCCGTACCCCATCTCGAACCGGGCCGGTAGCTTCTGCGACCGGGCCAGCGCGATGAACAGGCTGTGGAAGTCCGAGCAGTTGCCCCCCTTGCTGTCGCATGCCCAGGAGGCGTCGCCGCGGCCCCAGCCGTCCAGGTCCTTGCGGTACTTCATGTGCCCGAACACCACGTCGTACAGCGCCCGCGCCTTCACCGCCGGGTCGGCCGGCAGTTTGCGGTCCGCGATCAGCGACAGCGGCTTTCCGTCGATCGGGACGAGCCGATCCGGCTTCAACAACCGCTCGACGTGGGGCACGTCGAGCTTGCCGGCCGCGGCCGACCGGCGGGTCACTTTGTACTTCGCGGACAGCTTCAGAGTCCCGACGGCGTCGGGGGTCGCCTCGACGTACCAGATGGCGTTGCCGTACTCCGTCTCGCGGGTCAACTTCGACGTGCCGGGGGACTGCTTGCCCAGCACCGCGACCGTCTGCTCCGCGCCGGACGGCGGGACCGGCACCCAGACGCGGGCCGTCTGCCCGGCCGGCAGGCCGGTGATCTCCGCCTCGTAGGTGAACGTGAACGTGCGGGCCTGCGGGGCGGCCAGGGTACTGGCGAGTAGCAGCACGGAGAGCATGCATGGCTCCGGCGAGTGACGGGCTGACCTGTTAGACGCGGCGGCGCGGGGGCCTATTCGGCCGTCACATGCCGGACGTCTCCTCAATCTTGCCGTTCCGCCATGCCTTGCGGACGCTCCAGCGGTAGAAGACCTGGGCCACTCCGGTCAGCACCACGGTCGTGACCAGCAGCGCCAGCGCCAGGTCGGCGTTCGACCACGCGGCCAGCGGCGAGGCGCCCAGCGGCGACCCCTCCGGCGGCGGGCCGGTCAACGCCCGGCGCATTCCCTCCAGCCAGTACGTCGTCGGCAGCGCCAGCCCGATGGCTTGCAGCCACCCCGGCAGGATCGACAGCGGGAAAACCACCCCGCTCAGGAAGTAGACCAGCCCGCTGATCCCCTCGGCGATGAACATGCCGCTGCGCGACATGTTCAGCATGGCCGACGCCAGGATCATCCCGCACGACCACAGGAGCACCCCGCCGATGACGAGGTACGTCAGCAGCCACAGTGGGTCGATGTTGCTGAAGTTCACCGCGTCGCGGATGCCGGGCAGCGCCAGCCCGGCGAGGATAGTGATCGCGCCGCCGAGGAAGCCCTCGAAGCCGCGGGCCAGCCCGCGGCCGACGAAATACGCCTGGAGTTGTGCCGGGCTGACGTAGATGTACTTCAGCATCCGGTAGCTCTCCCGGTCGGACATGACGACGTAGCTCATCCCCAGCATCACCGTGCCGACCAGCCCGAAGCAGGCGTTGGAGACATAGACGTACGGCAGGAATTCGGCCGGCACCCGGGTCGGCACCGCCTGCCGGGCGGCGAAGTACATGCACACCAGCATCAAGGAGCCGGTGATCGGCTTGATGACCAGGTACAGGAAGAACAGCCGCCAGTCGGTCCAGTTCGACTCGACCTGCCAGCCGAGCCAGGTGGACCAGCGGAGCGTGCGGAACGGTTCGGTCATGGGGGTCGGGCGTGAGGCGGGGCGGACTGGTATTCCGTTAGCGTAGCAGGTCCCGGCGGGGCACCGGGAGCCGAATCCGCAAATGCCTGTCTGGACAACTATCGTCCCGACGACTATTATCGGCAGCATGACGACCTCCGACCGCCGCCGGTCCCGCGCGCCCCGGTTCGACTCCCCGGAGCAGGAGGCGTTCCTGGCCCTGTGGCGAACCTACGACCGGCTGCGGGCGCACGAGGACGAACTGTTCGCCGGCTTCGACCTGACGCCACAGCAGTACAACGTGCTGCGGTTGCTCCGGGCCGAGCACCCGGAGCCGGTCCCGACGCTGAAGCTGCTCGACCGGCTGGTGTCCCGCGCCCCGGACGTGACGCGGATGCTCGACAAGCTCGAAGCCCGCGGGCTCACCAGCCGGACGCGTTCACTGACCGACCGCCGGGCGGTGCTGGTCGGGATCACCGAGTCCGGGCTGGCGCTTGTCGAGCAGATCACCGAGCCGCTGCGGGCATGCCACGCCCGGCAACTGGGCCACCTGCCGGCGGCGGACCTACGGAAGCTGGTGGCGCTGCTAAAGGCGGCGCGGGAGCCGCATGAGCCCGACGGGAGCGCGTGGCGGTGAGACGGTTTTCGTAGGGTGGGTCGAGTCTTCGAGGCCCACCGCGGACGCCGAACGCCGAAGAC
>DATLIF010000595.1:0-14028 GCA_035539575.1 Fimbriiglobus sp.
AACGTGATCGAATCAATAGCTTTACTTACCTGCGATTCAGTAGGGACGGGGCGTACCTGAGCCCGGCGGCCGGCACCACGCCGGGGTACTACGTCAAGCCGTACATCGCCGACGCGTATTACCGGATCGAACCGGCGACCCGTACGGCCACCTGGGACGGATCGACGCAATTCGGAGAGCCCGCACCAGTCACGGAGGGGGAGGGGTTCCGGGAATGGCCTCAATCTCGCGGGTAACCCACGACGGAATGACGGCCGACCGCCGGTCCGGATCCCGTCGCCCGGCGGGAATCCCCGCCGGCCCCCGAAGGCAGTGACTCGGCGCTCGCCCGGCCGCGGAGTACGGTCGAGAATTGGCCGGACATCAACCGCTGAACTGTCCCGCCGGCGCGCCGACCGACCGCTTGGTCTCCTGTCGCACGCTGTGACCTCTCAGCGTGCAAGGATGTCGAAATGTCATCTACCGTCCGCCCGCACGAGCCCGTGTTGTCTCGCTGGCAGGGCCAGGCGAGGGCGCTGGAGGTCAGGGAGCGGTGGCGGGTGTTCTGCGACGCACAGGCCCGTCGGCTGAACTCCCCGGACCCCGTCGCAGATCCGCGGTCGGTCCCGCCCGTCGTCACCGCCGTCACCACCGCATCGACCCAGAGCCCCCGCATGGCATTCCCCCCGCCGGCTTCCGGCCCGGGCCTCAATCTACCCTGGCCGTCGGGGAGTGCAACGGGCGGGCACCCGCCCCCGCCTCCGATGACTTGGCGGATGCACTAGATACCTCCCGCCAACAGCGGAAGTGATGCTCATTTCCCAGGGCCTTTCTCGTACACCCCGGACTGGACCCGGAAGTGAGTGCGGGTGGCGAACCAGTCGAAGGTGAGGTCGAGCAACTCGCCCAACGACACCAAGTGGGACGAGTTCATCGCGGCCATGAGGGCACGCACCGAGTGGCGGCCGAGTTACCGCTACAAGTGCATCGACGGACCGCCGTCCGGCTGGGACGTTGAGTGGTTCTACCATCTGCCGTTCCCGCTCATGTCCGTCGAGTGGCTGGACATCGCCTACCTTCAAGAGGTCCGCGAACACCGCCTGCCGCCCGTGGTCCACGCGATCGACCACTCGGGTTGGGTCGAGGAGTTGCTGCGGGCTGCCGGGCTGGACTTCCGCAAGGGGGTCACGATGATCCGCGTCTTCGGCTACAGCCCCCGCAGTTCGGAACTATTCGATTAGGGGCCGGTTCGCCAAGCCACCGAGATGCCCTATTAGCCGGAACTTTCCCACCCGGTTGCCAGTAGGGGTGACGGAGCGGCTGTAGAGCGGGCCTACGCACGTCGCTCCGTGCCGCCCGGACGGGATCGGTATCTAGGTTGCCCCGTGAACGGCTACGACGTGACCAGTCGTGTTGACCCTTGGATGACTCGTTGCTACGACCGCACCGATCCCGGACAATGATGTTGCCACCGGAAGCTCCGGCGGCGGGGAGCCAGCCATGTTCAACCTTCCGTTGAGAGAGTTCCGACGGGCGGAGGACCTTCCCGATGCCAGGATCACGCTCAACGTGGCTTACGTGGTAAGCGTGGCTCCCCACCCGGCGGCCCCCGACCAGACGGTGGTCCGCGTCACTACCGGGCGGGGGTTTGAGGAGTACGCCGTCTGGGGAAGCTACGATCAAGTCAAGGCAGTTGTCCTTGGAGCAGCGAACGGAAGGGACTCGGAGAGCGAAGGCAAACGGGTCGGGAACTGACGGCAGAGGGGCGGGCCCAGCGGGATGGCGGATGGACGACATCCGCAGGCATCTACACTCGTCGGGACATGCCGGCCGAGGGATACTCAGATGAGCTTAGGACACACCGACCCACCAGCGATCGAGGAGCTTCACCGCTTGGCCGAGATGTTGGCGGCCCCGATCGACTTCGAGGGGCTGACCGCCGCGCGGGTGTTGTGCCCGGCCGGGGACTGGTATCAGGTGCTCGACTGGGGGCGACTGCCGGAGCACGCCCGGCGGAAGATCAACGCGGTTGGGTCCGGCAACCGGGTCAAGTTCATGCATCACGAGAACTGGTCCTGACCCGGACGGGCTTCGGCGAAGCCCGGCGGGCTGGTAGCAGCCGGTTCGCCTAGCCGCTGACCGGGGTGGGTGACCGAACGGAATACGAGGGCGGCCTTTGCCCGCTTCGCGAGGCTGCTTTCGGATGAACGATACCGGGAAGCGGACCGGGTCGTGCGGGTGTGCGGCAACCTGAGTACGAACGCGCCGGCGGGCCCCGACGGGGCGTTCGAGCCGGCGGAGGTGGGCCGGCCGGGCGGATCGAGTGACACTACACGCCCCGGCACGGCAGATGGGTCAACGTGACGGAGACGGATCTGTCGGTGTCGGCCAGCAGTGCCGGGCTTTGGGGATCCCGCATGTTGCGACCCTGCGTCGGGAGGTGGCGACAGGTCTCGACCTTCTTGGCCGTCAGTCAGCCGTGCTGGCGTTCGCGGTCGTACGGCTCGCCCTCGACGTGCAGGACGGTCCACCCGTACTGCGGGTAGCGGTAGCCGGCGTCGTGGAGGCGGACGGACGGCGGGTCGGGCCGAATCGGCTCGTCAGCGTCGGCGGGAGTGACTGCAATGAAGGGCGAAGTCGCTGCGCCGTGGCGTCGTCCCGGGTGTGCGGGGAGCACCCGCAGGGTCTCACGCTTGGCTTGCCGGGAGGCAGAGAGCTCATCGGCGTTAGCGCAGAGACGTCACACACGGCGACAGGGCAACGAGCGAGATGGCGGCCGGTCGGACCAGTAATTGATTACTCGTCCGCCCGGCCGCCGTCGTGTGACCATCGACGCCCGGGAGGGTGGCCGCGGGGAGGTCGTCGGGCCGGAGGCCCGGAGTGGATCAGACCGTCAACGATTCTGGCGCTCCCGCGCCCGCCTCTCCAGCACCGTCCGCGGGATCGGGAAGACCGTCAGCCCGGGGCGACGCTCGCAGAGGCCCTCGATCTCGCCCGCCGCGACGGCCGTCCCCTTCAGGTACAGCACCTCCAGCTTCTTCAGCCCGTCGAAGATCCGGAGGCTCGCCCCCGTCACCGCCGTGTCGTCCAGCGTCAGGTGCTTGAGCTTCTCCATCTTGGCCAGCGCCTTCACCCCCTCGTCGGTGACCTTCGTGGACGACAGCCCCAGGTACTCCAGGTCGCGCAGGCCGGCCAGGGCGGCGACGCCGCGGTCGGTCACCCCGGTCCGGGATAGCCCCAGCGACCGCAGCCCCACCAGCCGGCTCAGGTGGCCCACGCCGGCGTCGGTGACCTTCGCCTCCTGGATCGTCAGCGACTTCAGCCCCTTCATCCCGGAGAGGTGTTCGGCCGCGGCGTCGTCGATCCCCGCCTTCGACAGGCCGAGCGTCTCGAGTTTCGGGAGGCGAGCGATCTCCGCGACATCGCCGGCCGTCAGCTTCACCTCGTCCAACTCCAGCCGGTCCAGGTGCCGCAGACCGCAGAGCGGCTTGACGACCTGGCGGGTGAGCTTCGGGTTGTTGTTGAGGAACAGCCGCTCGAGAGACTCGAGCCGTGCCAAGTCGGCGACGCCGGCGTCGGTGATCTTCGGGCACATGAAGAACCCGACCGACCGGAGCCGCTTGAGCGAGGCGACCTTGGCCAGCCCGGCGTCGGTGACCTCGCCGTAGTCGATTGTGAGCTTGGCGAGCCGCGGGAGAGTGGCGAGGGCGTCCAGGCCGGCGTCGGTCACCCGGGTCTTGCTGAGCGAGATCGACTCCAGGTGCTCGTGCCCGCCGAACGCCGCCAGCCCCGCGTCGGTGATCGGGACGTCCCAGAGTACGAGACCGGTCATCGGCACGTCGCGCAGGAGCTTCAGGTCGGCGTCGGTGACCGGCCGCCGTCGCAGGCCGGTGAAGAAGACCGTGCCCAGCTGCTTCTGCTTCCTGAGCACGTCGACGTGGTCGGGGTGGAACCCCTCCATGAAGTGGGCGTTAATCCGGCCGGACTGCGGGTCGCGGGTGTACCCGATCCGGTAGCCGGCCACGGTGACCGGTGGGGGCAGCGGCTCGAGCGGGGCCCCCTTGGGCACCGGCGACCGGGCGGCCGCCGGGGTCGTGCCGAGGCCGAGGACGGCCGCCGACGCGGCCAGGAGGACCAAGACGGGGAGTGGGCGAGGCATGATGAATCTCCGTACGGAGTGAGAACACCGTCGCGGCGCCGACCCGGCGGCCCGATCCTGCGGGACGCGGCGGTCGGGGTCTAGTCCTACAGCCGTAGTTGCTAGAATTGCCCTCGCAACGAGTTGTGGCGAGGGCGAGTCATGGCCGGGCGACCGACGCGACGGGACGTGGAGCGGTGGGCCGACGAGGTGACGGCGGTCGGCCAACTCATCGGCCGGCACTTCGCCCGATCCGAACCACGGCACCGGGCGATCGGCTACCTCCGCGGCCTGCTCAGCGACACGGAACGCAAGAACGGCTGGCAGTTGGCCGAGCACCTGGGGGACGCCACGCCCGACGGTGTTCAGCACCTCCTGGCTCGCGCCGACTGGGACGCCGAGGCCGTCCGCGACGACCTGATCGACTACGTCCGCGAGCACCTCGGTGATCCCGACGGGGTGCTGATCGTGGACGAGACCGGCTTCCTCAAGAAGGGGGCCAAGTCGTGCGGGGTGGCCCGGCAGTACACCGGCACCGCCGGGCGGATCGAGAACGCCCAGGTCGGCGTCTTCCTGGCCTACGCCACGCCGAAGGGGCACGCGCTGATCGACCGCGCCCTGTACCTGCCCAAGGAATGGACCGACGACCGGCCGCGGTGTGACGCGGCCGGGGTGCCGGAGTTGGTGCGGTTTGCCACCAAGCCGAAGCTGGCCGAGCGGATGTTGAGGCGGGCCTGGCGTCAGGGGGTGCAGGCGGCCTGGGTGACGGGCGATGCGGTGTACGGGCACGACGGGAAGTTCCGGCGATTTCTGGAGGAGAACGGGCAACCCTATCTGCTGGCGGTGCCGGCGAATCAGCCGCTCTTCGACGGGGAGTTCCGCTCGACGGTGCAGGCGATCGCGGACGACCGTTCGGGCACCGCCTGGGAGCGGGCCAGCGCGGGCGACGGGAGCAAGGGGCCGCGGTGGTACGATTGGGCGGTGCGGGCGTTCGGTCCGGTCGATGAGCGGGGGTGGCAACTCTGGCTGGTGGTGCGACGGCACCGGGAGCGGCCCGACGAGCGGGCCTACTTCTTCGCCCGCGGGCCGGCCGACACGCGACCGCAGGTGCTGATCCGGGTGGCGGGGATGCGGTGGCGGGTGGAGGAGTGCCTGGAGTTGGGCAAGGGCGACTGCGGGCTGGATGAGTACGAGGTGCGCAGTTGGGTGGGGTGGCACCGGCACGTGACGCTGAGCCTGTTGGCCCTGGCGGTGGTGGCGGTGATCCGCTCGCGGGTGCCGAGGCCGCGGCGGAAAAAAGGGGCGAGCGGCTGGTCCGGGTGAGTGCCCCCGAGGTGCGGAAGTTGATCCTGCGGCTGGTCTGGGCCTTCGTCGCGCCGGCCGGGCGGGTGCTGGCGTGGTCGGTGTGGCGACGGCGGCACCAGCACCGCGCCCGCGAGTGCCATTACAAGAGACGCGGGGCCAAACCGCCCGACTAACCAACTACGGCTGTAGGACTAAGTGAGCGGGGGACGTCAGTCCCCCGAGTGCTTCCCCAGTTGAGAACTCTCGCGCACAACCGGCGGGCTTACCGGATTGATTGAGTGGAGAAGTGGTCTGACGCTTGAGGTACTCGGCGGGCTTACGCCCCCCGCTCGCTTTATTGCACTTCCTTCCACCGCTGCCGGACCTGCTCCGGGGACGCGGTGCCGGTCGTCCCGATCTGCTGGATGGTGATCGACGCGACCAGGTTCCCGAACGCCGCCGCCTGCTCGGGCGTCACCCCGGACACCATCGCGCAGGTGATCCCGGCGCTGCAACTGTCGCCGGCCCCGCAGATGTCGATAGGACCGGTGACGGGGTACGCGGGGATAGCGATGACTGAGGTGTAAGAAGTACGCGGGTACGGTATCAGCCTGATGCCATTAGCTCCGTCCGTGCCAAATACGACACGCCCCGTCTTGTCGTCGA
The DNA here is from genome assembly GCA_035539575.1 of Fimbriiglobus sp. Classification (GTDB taxonomy): domain Bacteria; phylum Planctomycetota; class Planctomycetia; order Gemmatales; family Gemmataceae; genus DASSAT01. The sequence continues at coordinate 6,068 of DATLIF010000595.1, forward strand.
GATTCAGAACCGACAACGTGAACTCGAGATCTTCGTATCGCATGCCTTGCTCGGCGGCGTACGCCATCAACTGCTCAGTCTGGAGGGGTTCCGAGAGGCACCCAAGTAACTCTCTTCGATTCGGCTTCGTGCATACGTTGCGGAATAGCCCGATCCGCTCGCGGCTGTCGGTCAGCACGAACTTGGCGGGGTCGCCGTTGGCGACCACCGCTAAACGGTCTCGGACTCGTTTCGTCACCACGCCGCAGTCCTCTTCGCTGACTTGATCCAACACGATCAGCGCGTCGAGTCGCGGCCACGACTCGTCGAGCAGTTTCAACACCGCGTCCTCCAGTGCCGCCGGCGTCGGGGTGCGGTTCTTGATGTCCAGCCGGTTCAGCTCCTCGGTGCCGCGCATCGGCTTGGTGTACGTCGGCGTCCGCCGGTCCGGGGCGACCACCAGCCCGCCGGGGTCCACCGCCGGCAACCGGCCGAGCGCCTGCCGCAGCTCGTACCCCTCGCCGTCGTCGCCGATGATCGCGATGGGATAAATGCGGCCAACTCCCAGCGCCGCCAGGTTGTTCATGACCGTCCCCAGCGCGCCGGGGTACGACCGCACCCGCGTTACCTGGTAGGCGGTCAGGCCCGTCTCCACCGATGGCTCGTCAAGAGCCGGGTCGATGTCCAGGTAGCGGTCGAGGAACAGGTCGCCGAGCAGCCCGACCGTCTTGCTCGGGATGGCGGCGAGGATGCGCTCGATGAGGTCGGTGGTCAGCACGTCGCGGCCCTCCACACCGCCGGGAGCGTCTGCCGGTGGTCGCCGGCGACGTAGAAGCTCTCGCCGCCGTCGGCCACCGTCCGCACCAGGATCGTCTTCCACGGCCGGTAGTAGTACCGCGGGTCCGTCTTCGGCGCCTGCTTGTGGTAGTCGTCGTCCAGCGGGATCAGGTCGAAGACCGCCGTCGTGAACTTCGCGATCCGCTGGCCGCTCTGGTGCGCCACGTTGCGGGCCATCGCCAGCGCCTTGAGGTACACCTCAGGCCCCATGACCGCGGTGCCGAAGTTCAGCACGACTCCGCCCTCCAGGTTGCGGACGTGTTCGGCGAAGACCAGGAAGTCCGTGTAGCTCGCCTGACCCAGTTCCGCGCCGTCCGCGTTCGGGTGCTCGTGGATGATGTCGTAGCCGATCCCGATGTGGACCGTGACCGGGATGCCCCGCCGGTACGCCGCGGCGAGGACGCTCACGTCCTTGTGCGGGAAGTCGCCCTCCGCGATCGTGCGGCCGACGGATTCGCCCAGCCCCAGTCCATCGGCGACGCCGGCCCGGATCGCGTTGTTCATGGCGCCGGTCTCGGCCCACAGCCCGAACTCACCGGTGCGGACGTACCGGGCGACGCTCTCGGTGCTGGCGCCGATCTTCGCGAACTCCCAGTCGTGGATCGGCCCGGCCCCGTTCATGGCGATGAGCGAGACAAGCCCGCGGTCCATCAAGTCGATGAGGTGCCGCTGTACCCCGGCCCGCAGGACGTGTGCGCCCATCATCAGGACGCGGGCGGCGCCGGACGCCTTCGCCGCCGCGAGCCGCTGTCCGATGGCCGGGACGGACGGGTGGTCGAACGTCACCGGCGCGTCGAGCGGCAAGAGGATATCGAGCGTCAGGTCGTGCTCACGCTGGGCGAGCGGCTTGACGAGGAGTTTCGAGCGGTCGAACTGCGGATAGGGCATGGTTCACCTCTCTCCAAAGAGCCACGCAACCAGCCGATCCTGCTCCGCGTAGTCCGGGATCACCACGTCCGCCCCCAGCTCGATGAGGATGTCGCGCTTCATCCGGTTGAGACCCGGCACGCCGGCCTCGGCCGTCGCCAGCCCGACCGCCACGCCGCCGACACGCTTCACCTCGACCGTCTCCGAGTACCCATCGCCGAACCCGAGCAACTGCTCGCCGGGGATGCCGTGCTCGCGGAGGATCATCGCGATCACGTCGCGTTTCGAGAAGTCCGGCGTGTCGTTCACCGGGCCGTAGACGTGGCGGCCGAAGTAGTCCGTCAGCTTCAATAGCTCGCTTTCCCGCCGGACGTGGACGAGGTCGGTGCCGCTCGCCAGGTACAGCGCCACCCCGCGGCGACGCAGGTTGTCCAGCACGGCTCGCGTCCCGGCGACCGCCCACACGTCCGGCGACACCGTGCCCGAAGCTAGCTGCTCCTTGCGGACGTCCGCGATCGCGAACAGCCGCCGCAGGAACTCGGCGAGGTAGTCCTCCGGGTCGCCGGGCGTGCCGCCGCGTTCCTGGATCACCTCCGCGAGCCGGCGCATCTGGAAGATCGATGGCTTGCCGCTGAGCCGCAGCATCTGGTCTTCGAGGTCGTTGCGGTCGCCGGGCAGGCCCTGCCCGCGGAGCAGTTCCAGGCCCAGGTCGGCCATGATCCCGGCCCAGCCCTCGCGGATCAGCGACATGGTGCCGTCAAAGTCGAAGACCGCGGCCCGGAACGGGCCGCGGCGGACGCGCGGGTTGACCACCTCCACGCCGTCGGGCGGGTTGCTCACGGTCGGTTCACCTTGCCAGGTTCGGCCAAGTTGGCTATTTCCCCACCGCATGACCCGGGACCGCCTGCTCGACGCCCTCTGGCTGCTCGTCGTCGGCGCCCTGTCGTCGGCCTGGTGCGTCACCGCGTCCGGCCGACTCGGGGCCACCTTCGACGAGCCGTTCTACGTCGCCGAGGGGCTGAACTCCTGGCGGTCCGGCAGCTACCAGGTGCTGATGCGCAAGGGCACCATGCCCCTGCCGGTCGATGCCCAGACGCTGCCGCTGTACCTGTGGGAGCGGCACCGCGGCGAGGCGTTCGACCCGGTCGCCGACCTGCACCGGCTCCTTCCGGTGGCGCGGGCGGCCAACCTGCCGTTCTGGTGGCTGCTTCTGTTCTACGGGCTGCGGTGGGGGCGGGTACTCGGCGGCCCGTGGGCCGGCCGGCTCGCCACGGGGTTGCTGGCCGCGGAACCGAACCTGCTCGCCCACGCCTCGCTCGCCACGACCGACATCCCGCTGACCGCGATGGTCCTCGTCGCGTCGTACCACTGGTTCACCAACCGCGGCGAGCGCTGGCCGCGGCGCGTGATCCTGCCCGGCGTGCTTTACGGCGTCGCACTGGCCACGAAGGCGTCCGCGCTGGCGTTCGTACCGATCCTGTGGCTGGTGTTCGGACTGTGCCACCTGGCGCGTGACGGCACGTTCCCGCCGCCGTGGGCCGGCTCCGTGTGGGGCCGGGTGAAAGCCGTCTGGGCCGCGACCGTGCGGCTGCGCTGGGACATGGTCTATGCCTTCTGGGTCGGGATAGTGGTGCTGTTCGCGTACTGTGGCTGCGACTGGCAGCCGGAGCGGAGCTTCGTGAAGTGGACGCATTCGCTCCCGGACGGCCCGGCGAAGGAGACACTCGTCCCCGTCTCGGAGCGGCTGGCGATCTTCCCCAACGCCGGCGAGGGGCTGGTCCAACAGGTGAAGCACAACGTCCGCGGCCACCACGGGGCGTTCGTCGTCGGCGGCTGGCACCGGCGGGCAGTCTGGTATTACTTCCCGGTCGCCCTGTCGATCAAGCTGCCGGACCCGACGCTTCTGCTCTTCGCGGTGCTGCTTGTCACCCGGCCGCGACTGCTACTTAACCCGGCCGGCTGGGCGGCGCTGGCGTTCCTGGCGTTCAGCCTCAACGCCCGGGTGCAGATCGGCGTGCGGCTGGTCTTCCCGCTGGTCGCGTTCCTGGCGGTCGCGCTCGCCGTGGCGGCCGCGTCGCCGGGGCCGCGAAGGCGGTTCACCCAGGCGGCCGGGTTCCTCGCGCTCGCAGCGTCCGTCGCCGTGGCAGTCGCGGCGTGGCCGGACGGGCTGCGGTACGTCAACCGGTTGTGGGGCGGGACCGCACGTGGCCCGGTCCTGCTCGCGGACTCCAACTACGACTGGGGCCAGGGGCTGCCCGACCTGAAACACTGGTGGGAGGCGAACGATCAACCCCGGCTGCACGTCTGGTACTACGGGGCCGACTCGGCGGTCCTGCTGCCGCCGTTCCGGGTGCTGATGGTCCACCAGATGCCGGCCGTCGCCCCGGAGAAGGTGGCGGAGGCTGTCGGCGACGACTACCTGGCGGTGAGCGTGTCGCTGCTGTCCGCCTGTCCGGACCGCCGGCCGGAACTGCTCGCCGTCATCGACTGGCTGAAGACCCTCGAACCCGTGGACCGGACACCGACTTTCGTCATCTTTAAGATGAGGGGGTGAGTGGGTGAGGGCGTGAGGGAGTGACAAGAAAAGATCGAACAGTGACCCTCTTACTCACCCCCTCACGCCCTCACCCACTCACCCCCTCATGCCTCCTCCACCTGCTGCCTTCGCCGACGCCCTGGTTCTGACTGGCCCGACCGGGTCCGGGAAGTCCGCCGTCGCGCTGGAGTTGGCCGAGCGGGTCGGCGGCGAGATCGTGGCGATGGACTCCATGACGCTCTACCGCGGTATGGACGTCGGCACCGCCAAGCCGACCGCGGAGGAGCGGGCGCGGGTCCGGCACCACCTGATCGATGTCCTCGACCCGTGGGAGTCGGCCAACGTCGCGTGGTGGCTCGACCGCGCCGCCGGGGCGTGCGCCGACATCCGCGCGCGGGGTCGGCGGCCGCTGTTCGTCGGCGGCACACCGTTCTACCTGAAGGCGCTCTTGTGCGGGCTGTTCGACGCCCCGCCGGCGGACCCGGAGCTGCGCCGGCGGCTCGAAGCCGAGGCGGAACGGGTCGGCCCACGGGCGCTGCACGACCGGCTGCGCGCGGTGGACCCGACCGCCGCCGACCGGCTGCACCCCAACGATGTCCGCCGGGTGGTCCGGGCGCTGGAGGTGTGGGAGTTGACCGGCCGGCCGATCAGCGCGTTCCAGCAAACCTGGGACACGCCCGCGTTCGCTGGACGGCGGGAGGAGGCTCCGCCCCTCGCCTGTGCGGTGCTGGAGTGGCCGCGCGACGAGTTGTATCGCCGCATCGACGCGCGGGTGGACGCCATGATCGAGGCCGGCTGGCTTGACGAGGTCCGCCGACTCCGCGAGCGGCCACTGAGCAAGGAAGCGGTTCAGGCGCTTGGCTACCGAGAGTTGATGCGATACCTTGACGGGATGTGCGGGTGGGCGGAAACCATCGCCCACATCAAAACCCGCACCCGACAGTTCGCCAAACGCCAGTTGACCTGGTTCCGAAACCTGACCGGTTGCTGGCACTGCCCGGTAGACGGGCTGAATCTAGTCGATCGAGTGCTGAACTACTGGCAGAACGTACAATCAAATTATTCACCGGTTCAATCTTGATCCGCCGCCGGAAGTGTCGGAAAATTCCAATTGTGGTGTGGGGAAATGCGGTCCGGTAAGGCTTCCCGATAGCCTATTGTGCTATAGCAGATGTACCCGGAGCCGTGAGGCTTCCCCGCTCGGCCTGCCCAGCCGAACCCCCGGATGGATTGCGAATGCGTACCGTCACATTCCTGGTCCTCGAAGGCGTTGACAAGGGCCGGGTCTTCCGCGACCTGGCAATCCCCGTCACGATCGGCCGGGAGGAGGGGAACGCGCTGCGGCTCAACGATGAGCGAGTCAGCCGCTACCACGCCAAGGTGCAGGCCGAGGAAGGGGACGTGATCCTCACCGACCTGGACAGTACCAACGGCACCCGGGTGAATGGGACGGCGGTGCAGATCCGGCGGCTGCGGCCAGGCGACCAGCTCTCCATCGGCCGGACGATGCTGCTGTTCGGGACGATGGAGGAGATCGAGAACCGGCGCAACGGCGCCCAGGGCGCCCCGGCGACGCAGGGCGGGGCCCAGACGATCCGGGCGGACGAGCTGGCGCAGGCGTCGGGCCGGGTCCAGTTGGCGGCGAGCCAGAAGCCAGAGCCGGTCGTCCCGACCGACTGGAGCGCCCGCGACGGGGACATCCCGCCGCTGCCGGTGAAGCTCAGCGGGTCGCAGGCGGCGCGGCTGGCGGAGGTGTTCGACTACCTGCACCGCGGGATCACCACGGCGGTGGAGAACATCGAGGCCAACGAGGAGGGGACCGAGGTGCGGCTCGGGTTCTCCGAGTGGCAGACGGTCCAGGCGGTGCAGATGCTCCTGGCCCGCTACGGCCGCATGGTCGCCGAGCCCGAACCCCAGAGTTGACGGACGGCGAATGACACAACGCCAGGCCCCGGGTGCGAGGTCGCACCCGGGGCCTGGCGTTTCTCGTCGGCGAGAGGACTGTACGACTGCCGACTCAATGCCGCGGTGATCCGGTTGCTTCAACGTCTGGCGACAACCCATCTAGCAAGTGGCCATGCCGGTCGCTGCGGTAGAACTCGCACACGCCGCCGAACGGCTGGTGTTCGGGGGCGTGAATGTAGCGTCCCAGCGGCCCCCACTTGCTCTCGACGAGCGTACACCCGGCGACTGAGAACACGACGCCCGTGTGGACGATCTTTCTTCCCGCACCACGGTAAACGGCCAGGTCGCCAGGCGCAGGGGTGGCGGTTCGCGTGTACCGGTTGTCCGAGAGGATGACGTTCACGTCTTCACTAGCGACCCAGTACCGACCTCCGGTGAAGACCCAGCCGTGACAGTTGTGCGACGGGTCAGGCTCGGTGCGGACGATGACCCTTCGACTCAGGTCGTGGACCCGGATGTGGTCGTCCTCGACCCCGGACAGATCATGACTCGAGACCGTCCGGCCGAGTGTGCCCAGATGGACGCGCCGACCGCGATCGGTGAGGGCTGTCACTTCCCACACCTCACCCAGTTCGATCCGGTAATCGGCGCGCGGTGCCGACTCCTCCGATCGCCCGTCACTTTGGGTGGGGGACTGGTACCACCACAGAAAGGCCACCAGTGGCGGAGCGAAAAGTGACAGCACGGCAGGAGCGCGCGGGCGCCGAGGGAACGCGAGCGCAACCAGACCCAGCAGGGCACCAATCACCCCGAGCGACAGTGATAGGAGAGTAGTAGCTGTCAGTTCCAACATTGCGGCTCCCGGTCGCCCGGTCACACGCCACAAGTAAGAAACAGCGGATGACAGACGGGTGAATTCCGGGATTAAAAACCGAGGAGCGGACCACCGATTCAACCGACAGGGGATGTTGCGGCAGTAGGTCGGTTTCGCGCCAGGCTGCCCGCGAGTTCGGCATGGCGGGATGGTCGGTCGGTTAGTCCGCGAAGGGCACGGCTCGCGATCGTCTGGTTAATCGTCAGTTGGCTAACCGACACGTTGCCACCGAGTAACACATCCCGCTCGTCACACTTCCCCTTCCTCCACCCCCGCCCCCGGCGGTATAACGGCGAATGCCGGGCGTTGTCCATTTGTCCACCGGGAACCCGCCACGATGGCCGACCGCAAGTTCGCCCACCTGCACCTGCACACCCACTACAGCCTCCTCGACGGGGCCAACCGCATCCCGGCCCTCGTCGAACAGGTCAAGAAGCTGGGCATGTCCGCGGTCGCCGTCACCGACCACGGCAACCTGTACGGCGCCGTCGAGTTCTACCAGGCGTGCAAGAAGGCCGGCCTCAACCCCGTCATCGGCTACGAGGCGTACCTCGCCCCCGGCGACCGCCGCGAGAAGAAGGGCGGCGTCCAAAAAGAGGCGTACACGCACCTCACCCTGCTGGCGAAGAACACCGCCGGGTTCAAGAACCTCCTCAAGCTCTCGTCGATCGCGTTCCTCGAAGGGTTCTACTACAACCCGCGAATCGACCGCGAGATTCTGGAAGCCCACAGTGAGGGATTGATCTGCCTGAGCGGCTGCCTGGCCGGCGAGTTCAACCAACTCATCCTCAAGGACCAGCCGAAGGAGGCCGAGAAGCTGGCGAAGTGGTTCCACAAGCTCTTCAAGAAGGACTTCTACGTCGAGATCCAGAACAACGGCATCGACTTGCAAGACCAGTGTACGCCGGTCGCGGCGGAGATCGCCGACAAGCTCGGCGTGCCGCTGGTGGCGACCGCGGACGC
>DATLIF010000596.1:0-11427 GCA_035539575.1 Fimbriiglobus sp.
GCGGGTTCCTCCGGTCCTGGCAGGGGGGCGCCGCCGCCGCCGTGGCCGTCGCCGCGGTCGTCGCGTTCGTCCGCTGGACCCGCGGCAACGGCCGGCTGTGGGCCGACCGGGTCCGCATCCGGCTGCCGCTGTTCGGCAAGGTGTTCCTCAGCCTCGCGCTGTCGCGGTTCACCCGCATCCTGGGGACGATGCTCCACAACGGCATCCCCATCCTCCGGGCCCTGAACATCGCCAAGGACTCGACCGGCAACCGGGTGCTCACGGCCGCGATCGAGAAGAGCGCCGAGAACGTCACCGCCGGGGAGAAGCTGGCCGACCCGCTCCGCAAGTCCGGCTACTTCCCGCCGGACGTGGTCGAGATGATCGCCATCGCCGAGGAGGCCAACAGCCTGGAGACGGTGCTGGTGGACATCGCCGACAGCCTGGAAAAGCGGACCGCACGCAACCTGGAGCTGATGGTCAAGCTGCTGGAGCCGATCATGCTCCTGGTCATGGCGGTGGTGGTGCTGCTGGTGGTCCTCGGGCTGCTGATGCCGGTCTTCGAGATGGGCAAGACGATCAGCGGCCACAGATGAAACCTGGCGAACGGCCGGCGTGAGCCGGCTGGTGCGGCTTCGTCTCACCCGCTGGCTCACGCCGGCTGTTCGCCAGAGAACAGGACTCATAAACTTCCCATACCCGCCGGAAGTCCCGGCCGGAGCTATAGCTCCGGTCGAAGACATCACTCAAACGGTTGCCCTCTCATAACCTATTAACCCCCCGACCGCTTATACTTGCGGTGCAGTCCCGCCGATAGGAGCCTATCCCATGCTCGCTCGTCCCACCACCCGCCGCGTAACCGCCCGCACCCGGGCCGGTTTCACGCTGCTCGAAGTGCTGGTCGTGGTCGCCATCCTGGTGATCCTCGCCAGCGTCGCCACGTTCGCGACCGTTTCGTACCTCGCCGGGGCCAAGGTCGATCAAGCTGGCCTGCAGGCGACCAACATCCAGAAGGCCGCGATGGCCTACTACACCAAGAGTAGCGGCACGTACCCCGACTCGCTGCAAATGCTGGTCATGACCGACCCGAGCACAGGGACCAAGCCACTGCTGGAAGGTGGCGAGAGCGCGATCGTGGACCCGTGGGGCAACCCGTTCCAGTTCGAGGTCGTGTTGGACAACGCCGGGGCCGAGCGGTTCGTGGTGTTCACGACCAGCCCCGAAGGCCAGCGGATCCAGTTCCCCAGACAGTGACCCGGTACGCCCGGACCCCGACCGCCCGAGGGGAGCCAGCCCATGACCGCCCGACGCCGACGTCCCGGCTACACGCTGATGGAGTTGCTCGCGGTCATCGCCATCCTGACCGCGCTGGGCGGCATCCTCGTTCCGACCCTCAGCGGCATCGGCGGCGACACCAAGGTCAAGGCCGGGGCCGATATCGTCCGCGCCCGGATGTCCGAGGCTCGCGCGGCGGCCATCGAGGAGGGCCGGGCATACCGCGTCGCCCTCACCCAGGACGGCACAAAGATCCGCGTCGCCCCGGACGAACTGGAGTTCGCCGCACTGGGGCCGACCGCGGATGACGCCAACGGCCCGCTGATCGTCGAGGATGATTTCCCCACGCCAGTCACCGCGGTCCCCGTCATCGACGAGGGTGCGCAGACCGTGGTCGATGAGTCCGGCTGGGTCCGGGTGGTGACGTTCCTGCCCGACGGCACCTGTCGGGAAGCGACCGCGGCGGTCGAGGTCAAGGAACCCGGCGTGCATTCGATGCTCGTGCGGGTCCGCGGCTTGACAGGGGCCGCGACAGTAACTTCGGTCCCGGCCGGGGAGGCGCTGCCGTGATCCTCCGCCCGCGGCCGGCCCGCCGGCCCGGCCTTTCGCTGCTGGAGATCCTCCTCTCGCTCGCCATCTTCCTGATGTCCCTGGTCGCCATCGGCGGGCTGGTCGAGTCCGGCAGCGATCGCGGCATGTCCGCCGCCATGCAGGCCGCCGGCACCCGACTGGCGCAGTCGAAGCTGGCCGAGGTCGAGGCCGGCGCCATCCCGGTCAGTTCCGGCGGTCAGGGCACCTTCGACGACGAACCCGAGTGGAACTGGTCGATCGAGCCCGGATCGGCGGCCGTACCCAACGTCTACCCGGTGACGGTTCGGGTGTGGCGCGACTACGGTGGAGGCCGGTATGAGGTGGTGCTGACGCAGATGGTCTTCGACCCCGCCCAGATGGGCAACGCCTCCGAGGCGCCCAAGCCGACCACGTCGTCAACGGGCAGCCAGCCGCAGACTGGGTCCGGCACCACCAGCAGCAGCGGGGGGACCGGGTCATGAAGGCGAGCCGTTCGCCAGGAAGCTCTCGCCGCGCCGGCTACACCCTGCTCGAAGTCCTACTCGCCAGCGTCCTCGCGGTGATCCTGCTCGCCGCCCTGTACGCCACCCTGGACGTGACCCTGCTGCGGATGGACGTCGGCCGCGAGATGGTCGCGGGCAACAACCTCTCTCGGGCCGTGGTCAACCGGATGGGCGCCGACCTTACCGGTGTCCTCGGGCCGATGCCGCCGAAGTCCGGCGGCGGTTCGTCCTCGACCACGCCTTCCACTTCGTCCCCGGAGTCGTCCGAATCCCAGACGGGTGGCTCAACGCCAGCGACGAGCGATACGGGGACCGGGACCGAAACCGCGGCGGCCGAAACCACAACCGGCATCGAAGGCGACACGACCTCGCCCGACGCCCAGGCGGTGTTCGCCGCCGACGTCCCGGTCCAGGCGGGCGTGATCGGCACCGACCGGCAGTTCACCGTGTTCATGAGCCGGGTGCCCGAGTCGCTGGTCAACCCGGAGGCGATCGCCGACCCGACCCTGTTACTGCCGGGCGACCAGAGGCGGGTCACCTACTACCTCGCCTCGGGCGGGACGGGGCTGTGCCGCCAGGAGCGGCCGTGGGTGACGGCCGACGGCGTGCGGAACTCGGTGGACCCCGACTACACCACCGAGGCCACCGACCTGATCGCTCCGGAGGTCGTGGACGTGACCTTCGAATACCTGGACGCCACAACTGGCGAGTACCTGACCAGTTGGGACGGCGGCATGACCGGGGCGGACGGAGTCACTCCGACCGGCCCACCGCGGGCGATCCGGGCGACGTTCGTGCTGGAGTTCCTCGGCCCCGGCGGCGGCACGATCCAGAAGCAGATCCAGCACGTCTTCCCGGTCCGTTCCGCGGTCGGCACCTATGTCCCGCCGACCGAGGGGACCGAGACGACCGACCCCGCCACAACCACGGGGGGAATGTGATGCGAGCGCGATCGTACCACCCGACGTCGTCCATTCAAACGGCGGCGTGCGACCGTCAATGCCCCTGGTTTTCAGCCGCGGAGCGGCGTCAGATGCGTAGCCAGGGGCGCGAGCCCCTGGTCAGACCCGCAGGAATGGGTCGAGCCCCGGAGGGGCGACAGAGCGCCGCGAGAGTTGGCCGTCCTGTCGCCCCTCCGGGGCTCATGACCTTTTTGGTCGGACCACCAGGGGCTCACGCCCCTGGCTACGCATCTGACGCCGCTCCGCGGCTCAGAACTCGCCCCCGCGACGGCTTCGCCCTGATCGCAGTACTGATCGTCGTGGTGATCCTGTCGCTGGCCGCGTACCGGTACGCGGACGCGATGACCGCCGAGTACCAGGTCGCCATGCGGGCCTCCGAGGCGACCCAGGCGAAGCGGTTCGCGGACTCCGGCATCCACTACGCGATGGGGGCACTGTCCGACCCGATCACACTCAACGAACAGTTCGGCGCCAACCCCTACGATAACCCGTCCCAGTTCACCAACGTGCAACTCGGCAACCCGGACGACCTGCGGTCCGGGCGGTTCAGCGTGGTCTCGGTCGGCGACACCTGGTCCGGGTCCGGCGAGTCCCGCTACCAGGTCCGCTATGGCGCCCAGGACGAGTCCGGCAAGCTCAACGTCAACGCCCTGATCGCCCAGGACACGACCGGGCAGGTGCTCTACGACACGCTGATGAAGCTACCCGGAATGTCCGAGGACGTGGCCGACGCGATCGTGGACTGGGTGGACTCCGACGACAGCATCCGGGAAACCGGTGCGGAGTCGGCGTATTATCAGGGGCTGCCGCAGCCGTACAAGGCCAAGAATGGCCCGCTCAACAGCGTCGAGGAACTGCTGCTGGTCCGCGGGGTGAGCTGGCAAATGCTCTTCGGCAACGACCGCAACCGCAACGGTCGGCTCGACCCCGGCGAGGAGCAAGGCGGCGACTTCAACCGCGGCTGGTCGGAGTACCTGACCTGCTACGGTCGCGAGTTGGACGTGGACACCGACGGCTACCCGCGGATCGACCTCGCCGGCACCGACCTGCCCGCCCTCGCCGACGAACTGACTGCCGCGCTGGGCCAGGAGATGTCCGACTACATCCTGGCCGCCCGGCTCTACGGCACCGCGTCCGCCACCCAGCAGGCGACACTCTCGTTCAGCAGCACCACCACGACCGCGAGCCAGACCAATAGTGGCGGGACGATCGTGATGAGCGTGCGAGTGGATAGCGCGACGCCGAGTTCCGGCTCCGGTTCCGGCTCGAATTCGAACTCCAACTCCAGCACGATCACGGGCGGGGCAGCCGAGCTGCGGGCCGCGGTCCAGAAGTCGCTCGACGAGAACGCCAGTGCCCGGAACAAGGTGAACTCGGTCCTGTCCCTGGCGAACACCCAGGTCAGCCTGCCGAAGGCGCAGGCCCAGCCGGGGCAGCCGGCGCCGCCGACGGTCATCGTCAAGAGCCCGCTCAACGATGCGAACCGGCTCAAGGAGATGCTGCCGCTCTTGCTCGACAAGACGACCACCCGGACCACCTTCGAGATGGCCCCGCGGGTGAACGTGAACACCGCCTCGCCGGAGGTCATCGCGGCCTTGCCGGGCTTGACCCCGGAGGACGTGGACATGATCCTCGCCGTCCGCGGCTCGCAGGACCCGCTCGACCCGGCGACCACGACTGGCGCATGGCTGGTCACGGAGGCGAACCTCACCACGACGAAGTTCCGCGACCTGGAGAAGTACGTCACCGGCAAGACGATGACGTACCGGGTGCAGTCCGTCGGATACTTCGGGCAGGGCGGCCCGGCGGCGCGGGTCGAGGCGGTGATCGACACCAACCAGGGCCACCCCCGGATCGTCTACTACCGCGACCTGACCGACCTCGGCCGCGGCTTCGACCTCCCACGCTGACCGGCGGTTCTGGTACGACGGGAGCCAGAACGGCGGATGTCTACTTTTGTCTACAGACGATCAGTCGGGCGGGGTCAGGCGCTCACCTTTACTAGACAGGCGATCAGACCGGGTGTGCTGATCGCCTGATCGCCTGATCGCCTGACCCCACTGAGCCTGCCAAACGCCGGACGACCGGAACGACTCGCAGCAACCGATGAGAGGTCGGTGAGCGTTTCCCCCCAAGGGGTTGAAGCGACACGGCCAGTCCGAGATACTATTTATTAAAGACCCGCCGACCGCCCCCCGTCCGCACGACCGGAGTAGCACTTTGGCCCGCTTCCTGGCCATTGACATCGATGCCCACGGCCTGTTCGTCGCGGCCGCCACGCTCAAGAACGGGGGCGGAATCGCGGTCGAACAGGCGCTGGCCGTCACGGACGAGGTCGCCTCGCTCACCCTGACCAACGCCGCCGACCTTGGTACCCGGCTAAAGGGCCTGTTGCGAGAGGCCGGGATCAAGCCCGCACCGGCGCTCATGTGCGTCGGCCGGGATCGCATCATTCCGAAGGTGGTCCGTCACCCGCCGACCCCGCCGGCCGAGGAGCCGGCCGTCGTGCGGTTCCAGGCGCTGCGTGACCTGACGGAAAACCCCGACGACGTGGTGATGGACTACACCCCGGTCGGTGAGCCGACGTCGGGGGAGCGACAGGCCCTCGCGGTGTTCGTCCGCAAACAAGTGGTACAGGCGGCGCGGCAGTTCTGTGAGGCGGCCGGGCTGAGGCTGGCGGCCGTCACACCCCGGCCGTTCGCGGCGGTGGCCGCGGCTCGACACGCCTTCGCCGCCGGCGCCGTTCCCGCCCCGGACGACCCGGCCGGGCCGATCGCGATCGTGACCCTCGGCGACCGCGGCGGTGAGTTCACCGTCGGCCGCAACGGCGATCTGCCGTTCAGCCGCACCATCCCGACGCACGCCCTGGCCGGCGAGCCGGCCCTCGTCGCCGAGTTGAAGCGGAACCTGGCCGTGTATGCCGGCCAGTATCCTGCGGCGCCGATCGAGGCGGTCTACCTCGCGGAGCCGGACGAGCCGGGCAGCGGGTGGGCCGGCCGGGTGCGGGCCGCGCTGCACCTGCCGGTGTACGCCTTCGATCCGCTGGCCGGGTCGGCGGCAATGGCGTCGGTGCCAGCGGAATTGCACGGTCGTTTCGCCGGCCCGGTCGGGCTGCTCGCCGCCCGGTCCGTGACCGCTTCGCTGCCGATCAACTTCGTCCAAACGCGACAGCCGCGAACCGAGCCCGGCAAGGCCCGGTCCCGCATCCTGCTGGCAGCGCTGGCCGCCGTGCTCTTCCTGGCGATGGGCGGGGTGGTCGCGTTCTTGCAGTTCGACCGGGCGGGCCGCGCGGTCCGCGACCGGATCGCCATCCGGGACGAACTGGATACCCGGTTGAAGACGGTCGAGGCGGACCGCAAGCGGCTGGAGGCGGTCGATGACCTGGCCAGGCGGCAGGTCGTGGTTCTCGACGAGTTGCACGACCTGACCGACCGCGTGCCGGACGTTGAGAAGGTGAAGGTAACGGAATTCGACCTGGCCGCACTGCCGCCACCAAAGAAGGACACCCGGTCAGTGGCGGCAGCGCCCGCCACCGCGAAGAACGCCCCGCCGCAGCCGGTAGCGACACTGAAGGTGGCCCTGCGGTCGTCCGACCCGGTGGCCGCGCAGCGGGTCTACGACGCCCTGCGGACCGACCGGTACTACGTCGGGGCGACGCGAACGACCGGCGGCACGTCGGCCGCGGACCGCGGCCAGTCGGTCATCCTGGTCGCCCAGGTACTGCACCGCAAGCCCGGTGAGTACACGCGCGACCTGGAGGTCCAGCACCCGGCCGTTGAGGACAAGGGAGCCGACA
Source organism: Fimbriiglobus sp. (assembly GCA_035539575.1). Classification (GTDB taxonomy): domain Bacteria; phylum Planctomycetota; class Planctomycetia; order Gemmatales; family Gemmataceae; genus DASSAT01. Next base: position 7,086 of record DATLIF010000596.1, read on the forward strand.
TCACCGGAGGGTTCGAGCCGTGACCTCAAGGGAGCGAACCCTCGCGACCCTACTCGGGACGTTCATCCTGGCCGTGGTGGTCGGGCTGGTCGGGTACGTCGGCGTCTACTTGCCACTGACGGCGAAGTGGGAAGCCGCCCGCACGCTGGATGACGAGATCGCAGAAAAGGACTTCAAGCTGGCGACCGTCCTCAAGGACAAGCCACGTCTGGACGCCGCCCTGAAGCGGAGTCTGCCGGCCAACCCGGACGACGCCCGCCAGGAGTACGACGCGGCGGTCAGCCGGATGCTGCGGGACGCGAAGGTCCCGGCCGCGGCCGTCACCGTCCGGCCGAAGGCGGTGGACAACCGCAACGTCCCGGAGATCACCCCGAAGCTGGGCAACACCCCCGCCCGACCGGCGTACACCAAGGTCGCCCTGGAGGTGACGCTCAAGCCGGTCAGCTACGCCACCCTGATCGACGTGCTGCACCGGTACTACAAGCTCGATCTGCTGCAACAGATCACCAAGTTCAACGTCAAGCGACTGGAGAGCGGCACGGCCGCCCGGCGGACCTCTCCGGTGTACCCGGACCGGACCGACCTGGAGGTCCAGTTCGTCACCGAGGCGGTCATCCTGGACGGGGCCGAGAGCCGCCGCACCCTCGCCCCGGTCCCGGCCGCGATGGGCGCCGCCGGCGGGGCGGCCGGGTACGGGGCGCTGCTCCACTCTCCGGTGGTCGCGCGCGGCATCGCCCGGCCGGAGGCCGGCTCGATCCTGGCGACCGCCGACCGCGATTACTCGCTGATGCTGGTCAAGGACCTCTTCCACGGTCTGGCGAAGGAGCCCGAGAAGGAAGTGGTCCTGGAGAAGCCCAAGGAAGACACCAGCAAGTTCATCCGCCTGACCGGGGTCGGCCGCAACCCGGACGGGACCGGCCGGGCGTTCATCGAGGACACCGCGAGCAAGCAGCAGTACGAGATCGAGCTGAAGCGCAAGGGCGGCGACCTGATCGCCGAGGTGGTCAAGTTCTACTTCATCAACCGGATAAAGAAGGCGTACGCCCCGGAAGCGGTCTTGGACATCTCAGAATCCTCGTCCGGGACGGTACGCAAGTTCCGGGTCATCGGGCTCGACGGCGACGCGCTGATCCTGTCCGAGCAGGGCGGCTCCGCGGCCGCGAAGGCGCCACCCGCGCCCGGCGGCCGAAAGCAGTTCGGGCCGCGGCCAGCTCCCACGCCGGCCCCGCCGGCTGCGGCGGTCCTCGGCGGAGTCGCCGCGGTTGTCGCCCCGACGGAGACCGTCCTCGTCTGGCGGCACGGCGAGTCGCTCAACCAGGTGAAGTCACTGCCACAAGACGAGGCCCGGAGGGCGGTCCAGCGAGCGACGGCCGGGCCGCAAGGGGCCATCCCGACGCCGGGTCTGTCCGTTCCCGTCACTGCACCGCCGCCGCGGGCCGCCACTAACGGCGAGGCCGCACCCGATACGCTGACCTCGACCTCGCAAGAGGAGAGGTAGTTTGCCCCTGGGACCGCGGCCGTCCCGGCCGCTCTGGCTTCCCCGGTCGAGACGATTGACTGTCGTCAGAAGCCACCGGCCGCGGGAGCGAGAGCGGCCGGGACGGCCGCGGTCCCAGGTTCCGCATCCCCTGTCGCTCACCAGTTTTTAAGAACGGGCGGGCTGTCCCGCGGTGTTAGGATGGTTGGGGGTGGCGGGTCGCGTCGAAGGCCCCGGCAAACCGGGCTGCTCATGGGTTGATTAAAAAGCTCCGTGGCCGGGGCGACTCCAGTTGCAGCGATCCGAATCGGTCGGTACACACGCCCCACTTCGATTAGCCTTTTTCCCGTCCATGCGTCGTGCCCTCCGGGGGAGGAGGGCCGGTCGCCCGGTCGGGGCACGGACGCCCGGCGTGCCAGGGGGGATGGTATGCGAGTTCAACACGTCCGCCGTTCGTTGCAGGTTCCGCTGTGGCGGCTGCGGCGGTGGCTGCCCGCGGTCCTCGTGGCCAGCCTGGGCGGCGTGGTCGTTGCCCAGACGCCGCCCGCCCCGCCGCCCCTGGCGGCCGCGGCCAAGCCCGCCGAGCCGGAGAAGACGTTCTCCCAGAAGTTCGACAAGGCGTCCTGGGACTCCGTGCTGGCGTGGTTCTCCAAGGCCACGGGGCTCCAGCAGATCACCACCGAGAAGCCGGGCGGCACGGTCACGGTCAACATCGATAACAAGAGCCTGCCCGATACCATCGACCTGCTCAACGACGCGCTGGCCCGGGAGAAATGGGTACTGATCCGCAGCGATCAGTCCTTCACGCTGCATCCGGCCAGCGACAAGGTGCCGCCGGAACTCATCCCCCAGATCCAGGTCGATCAACTGCCAAAGCGCGGCCGGACCGAGATGGTCCAGGTGTTCATCCCGCTCAAGACGCTTTCGGCCGACGAGATCGCCCCGCAGGTCAAGCAGGCCAAGTTGCTGTCGAACTTCGGGGACGTCGGCCCGCTCGGCACCAACCACATTGTCGTCCAGGACAAGGTCGGCAACATCCGGAACATAATCAATTACCTGAAGGACCTGGAGGGCGGCACGGGGGTCGGCGACACCCTGACCTACCAGTGCAAGTACGTCTCGGCCCTGGACGCAGCAGGGGATCTCAAGACCCTGCTGGCGGACAAGGACACGACGGTCCAGACCGGCCAGATGGGCCAGCCGGGTTTCGGCGGCTTCCCGCAGCCGTTCGGTGGCTTCCCGCAGCCGGACTTCTCCCGCCGTGACCGCGACCGGCAGAGCACGCCCAGTGCCGGGCCGCGGTTCAAGAGCGTGCAGATCGTCGTCTCGGAGGGGACCAACACGATCCACATCACCGGCCCGGCCGACAAGCTCGCCGTGGCCAAGTCGATGCTGGAGAAGATGGACGTCGGGGGCGACGGCCAGAAGCGGCGGCCCGTCGGCGGCTCTCCGAGTACGGTGGTCTACAACGTCCCGGCCGGGACCGCGGACTCCTATGTCAAGATCCTCCAGGCCCGGTACAAGGCCTCGCAGGTGGTCCAGATCAGCGCCCTGCCCGGCGGCAGCCAGGTCATGGTCTTCGCCCACCCGGCGGACCACTTCGACATTGCCGCCATCCTCAAGGGAAGCGGCGAGACCAAGTCCAACACCGCCGTCGAGTTCGTCCCGCTGACCCTGCTCGACCCGAAGACCACCGCCGACTCATTGACCAAGTCGCTCGGGGGGACCAGTTCGAGCGGCGGGACCGGGCTGTTCGTCGAGTCCCGCACCGACGGGTCCCAGGTCGGCGTCCTGCTCCGCGGTACGCCGGACCAGATCGCCGAGGCCAAGACGATCATCGCGGCGCTCGGAGAGGAGTTGCCCACGACCGGCCCCAACGGGACCAAGGCCCCAGCTCTCGGCGGCGCGCGGGTCATCACCATCGAAAAGGGTAGCGCGGCCGCCCTCGCCGAGGCGCTGGCCGAGATGATGAAGAGCATGGGCAAGGCCCCGCCCACGATCATCGTGCCCGGTGGCCGCAAGGAGGAACCGGCCACTCCAGAGAAGGCCCCCACTCCCAAGCCGGCCGAGCCCATCAAGACTTCCCTGGCCCCGGACCGGATTCCTGTGCAGTACGTCGTGGCCCAGGCGCCCGCCGCGCCGGAACAGCCGAAGAAGGACGCGGCCCCTCCGGCCGGCCCGGAGCGGCCTCCGGTCATCGTCGTGGCCGGCGACCGGCTCATCATCTCCGGCGGCGACCCCGAGTACCGCGAGGCGCTGGCCCGGATGGCCCGGATCATCCTGCAGTCCGGCGACAAGGCAGTCGAGCGGTACGACGTGATCCGGCTGAAGAACGTCACCGCCGAGGACGCGGCCCGGACCGTCCACGAGGTGTTCAACGGCCCGCCGCAGCAGAACCAGCCGCAGCAGCGAGGCGGCCAGCAGGGCGGCCGTGGTGGGTTCAATCCGTTAGCGATGCTGGCCCAGTTCGCAGGGGCCGGCGCCCAGGCCCCGAACGACCCGACCGCCGGCCGCGTCCGGGTGGTCGCCGAGAAGACCAGCAACTCGCTGATCGTGGTGAAGGCGTCCCCGCTGGACATGCTCACCATCCGCAAGCTGCTGGAGAAGGCGATCGACTCCGACGCGCCGCCGGAAGGCGGCGTGATGAAGACCTACACCATCGCCCTGCAATACGCCCGGGCGGTGGACCTGCTGCCGGTCGTCCGCGGCGTGTTCCAGAACGCCAGCGGGGCCAGCCCGGGTGGGCGGACGAATAACCGCCGGGGGCCGGGAACGGGAACGGGGACTGCCGCCCGCCACCCCCCCGGCGGCGCCAGCCCGGAAAACGCGATCGCCCTGTCGGTCGAGGCCGACGACGTGAGCAAC
>DATLIF010000597.1:0-18115 GCA_035539575.1 Fimbriiglobus sp.
GACAAAAGCCCGTGGACTGCGGTCCACGGGCTTTTGTCACGCCGACAGCGCCTTCAGGTGTTCTTCGGCGACCTTCGAGATGCAGAACCGGTACTTCCCGCTCGGCTCCTGCGGGATCAGGTCCACTAACTCGACCTCATAGCGCATCGTCGGGCCGAAGGTGTCTTGCACCAGCGCTGCAATCTGCTTGCGGCTCGTGTCACCGAACGTCTCGTCGGCCACCATGCGGATGCGGAGGAACGTCACCTCCTCTTGCACGATCTGCACCTGGGCGGTGCCGGTGATATGCAGGGCGAAGTTCTCCGTCAAGGAGATGCCGGAGATCAGCCCGCCGGCCGGCGTCACGACGTAGTCCGCGTCCCGGCCTTCGATCCGCTCCAGGAGCGGCAGTCCGCGGCCACAGTCGCACACGCGATCCGTCGCCGTCACCACGTCGCCGATCCGGTAGCGGATCAGCGGCATCGCCGGGTTCGACAGGTCCGTGACCAGCAGCTTGCCGTCCGGCTCGACCTCGGTGAGGACCGACTCCGCGGCGACGTGCAGCCCGTGGTGCTTCTCGCACTCGCAGGCGATGAGGCTCACCTCCTCGCAGCCGTAGCGGTTGGTCGCGGGGACGCCGAAGACCTCCTCGATGACAGCGCGTTGCCAGTCGTAAAGTGGCATCGCGGTCGAGACGATGCCGCCGGGGCGGATGTCATCGACGCCGGCCTTCTTCAACTGGCAGGTGAGCAGGTACAGCGAGTGGGCGTGGCCGAAGATCAGCCCCGGTCGGTGCCGGCGGACGGTCGCGGTGAACTCGCGGATGCGCTCGGCGGTCAGGTGGATCGTGTCGAGATAGACGGCACGGTCCACGAGCCGGTTCGTGATGCGGCCGCGCAGGCCGAAGTGCCGGTACTCCGGGTTGCCCCACACCTTGGCGACGCGCTGCCCGAGCCGGTAGCCGGACCACTGGTCCGCCCGCAGCGTGCAGGCGTACTTCCACTGCACCGACGGCTCATCAATGCGAATGACCAGCGGCACCCCAGTCGAGCCGGACGTCTTTTTGACGCGCAGCTTCGCCTTGTCGTGGGCTGTCGAAAGCAGTTCATCCCCGACGGTGCGGATGTCGGTCTTGGTGACGGCCGGGAAGTGCGCCAGATCAGCGAGCGACATCACGTCCGACGGATGCACCCCCGCGGCGGCCCAGGTGCGCCGGTAGAACGGCACCGTCTCGAAGGCGTGCCGCAGGGTCTGTCGCAGCGACTCCAGTTGCCGGGCGCGGACGACCTCCGGCGGGTCGAACTGCGTCCGCTCCAGGCGGCGGAGGTACTCCAGGTGCCTGCTGCCGCGCTTCCGCGCGACCAGCGGCAAGATCAGGTGTCGGTTCAGGGTGTCGAGCATCCGTGCTCCTCACAGGAAGAGAACGAACCACAGAGTCACAGAGAGCACAGAGGGAAGAGACACCGAGCAGACAGCAGAGACGGTTCAAGACGGACACGTGAGACCGTCCTGTCTTGCTTTGGACCCTGTTTCCCTCTCTGTGTTTCTTCCCTCTGTGCCCTCTGTGACTCTGTGGTTCGTTCCCTCTTACTTACGCGACGGCCCGCAGTGCCCGGCCGACGCCGCGCCGCGACTCGATCAGGCCCCGCTGCCACTCCACCTGCCGTGTCAGTCCTTCCTCCAGCCCAGTCGTCGGCTTCCAGCCGATATGCCGGTACAGCTTGCCGACGTCCGCTCCGGTGGCAAGTTGATCGCCCTTTCGCGGCGGGTGGCGCTCGATGATCGCCGTCCTGCCGGTGATGTACTCGATCTTGCGGATCACCTCGATGACGGTCGTCAGCTCGCCGCCGCCGAGGTTGAACACTTCGCCCGGCATCGCGTCGGCCGCCTGCATCGTCGCCTCGACGCAGTCGCCGACGTACGTGTTGCCGCGGACCTGCAAGCCGTCGCCGGTCAGCGTGATCGGCTTGCCCTGCAAGACCGCGTTGATGAACAGATGGTAGCCCATGTCCGGCCGCTGGCGCGGGCCGTAGACGCTGAAGTACCGCAGCACCACCGCCGGCAGGCCGAACTCGTCGTGATGCACCCGGCACAGTTGCTCGCCGGCCAGCTTCGTGATGCCGTAGGGCGAACTCGGCCGCGTCGGCAAGGACTCGTCGCCGCTGGCGTATCGGCCGTACACCGACGATGTGCTGGCGTAGACGAACTTCTTCAGCGACCGGCCCTTGACCGCCTCCAGCAGCCGGTGGGTGGCGGTCAGGTTGTGGCGCGCGTACAGGTCGAAGTCGGTCCAGCTCTTGTTGAGCCCCGGCATCGCGGCGAGGTGGAAGACCACGTCGGCCCGGCCGACCGCGTCGCCGAGCGGGTCGGCGGTCAGGTCGAGTTCGAGGAACCGGAAGTTCGGGTGCGAGTTGAAGGGCGCGATGTTGCGTTCCTTGACCGGCCGCGGGTAGTAGGCCGTGAAGCAGTCCATGCCGACCACCCGGTGGCCGTCGGCCAGCAACCGCTCGCACAGGTGGGAGCCAATGAACCCGGCGCAGCCGGTAACGAGACAGTTCATGCGCAATCCTTTGCGGGGCGAGCGTAGGCGGAGAATCGTAACAGGTCGGGAAACGGCGATGCAAGCCCAGCCGTGGACACGGCCGGGCGCCGGGAGCTTATACTGGTGTGGTGCCCCGGCCGGAGACGATGTCCATGCGTCTACCCCTCGTCTGTTTGCTGCTCCTCACCGCCCCGGCCGCCGCGGGCGACCCCGCCGCCGAGCGCGGCGAGAAGGCCCTCACCGGGACCGCGTTCATCAAGGCATTCTGGCCGCGGCACGGGTACGAGAGCGCCTGGCGCGTCTGGGGGCTGAAGGAGAAGCCGGCCGACTACGAGGCCGCGGTCCGCGAGCGCTACGGCCTGCACCCGGCCCCGTACCCCAACGACGGGCTGCCGATGGGCCTGCGCAAGGCGAACCTGCTCGTCGGCACCGGCGTCGGCATCGACTGCATGGTCTGCCACGGCGGCTCGATCCTCGGCAAGAGCCACGTCGGCCTGCCGAACAGCTCGCTGGACATCCACGCCCTCTTCGAGGAACTGGCCGCCGCCTCGGGCGCGCCGGTCAAGCTGCCGTTCACCTACTGCCAGACCCGCGGCACCAGCGAGGCCGGCGCGTTCGCCGTCTACCTGCTGGGCCTGCGCAACGACGACCTGTCCCTGACCCCGGCGGTCCGCGACCTGGGCCTGCGGGACGACGCCTGCGAGGACGTGCCGGCCTGGTGGCACTTGAAGAAGAAAAAGACCATGTACCACGTCGGCGCAACCGACGCCCGGTCGGTGCGCAGCCTGATGCAGTTCATGATGCACCCGTTGACACTACCGAACGAGTTCCACAGGGCCGAGCCGGCGTTCCGCGACGTGCAACAGTACCTGCTGAGCCTGGAGCCGCCGAAGTACCCATTCCCGGTGGACGCCGAGAAGGCCAAACGAGGCGAGTTGGTCTTCAAGGACAACTGCGCCCGCTGCCACGGCACCTACGGGGAGAACTGGACGTACCCCAACAAGGTCGTACCGCTGGATGAGATCGGCACCGACCGCAGGCGGTACGACAACATCGGCCCGAAGTTCGGCGCGGCGTATAACGCGAGCTGGTTCGCGAAGGAGGACGTGGTCAAGCCGATCCGCGCGACGGCCGGCTACCAGGCCCCGCCGCTGGACGGCGTCTGGGCGACGGCCCCGTACTTCCACAACGGCTCGGTGCCGACGCTGGCAGACGTCCTGAACAGCAAGGCGCGGCCGAAGGTCTTCACCCGCTCCTTCCGCACCGATGCCGAGGACTACGACCCGCAGGGCGTCGGCTGGAAGGTCCGCGACGTGCCGCCGCCGGACCCGAAGCTGCCAGCCATCGAGCGCCGCAAGGTCTACGACACGACCCAGCCCGGCCGCGGAAACGCCGGCCACACCTACGGCGACGAGTTAACGGACGAGGAGCGGGCGGCCGTGATCGAGTACCTCAAGACGCTGTGATAAAAGAGAACGAACTACAGAGTCACAGAGAGCACAGAGGGAAGAGACACCGAGAAGACAACAGACAGTGTTCAAGACAGAAGTAGGGAGTGCCTTGCCTTCAGATTGAAACTCTGTTTCCTTCTCGCTGTGCCCTGTCTCTGTGCTCTCTGTGACACTGTGGTTCGTTCCTCTCCGGAGCCGCCATGACCCGTGTCCTCCTCGCCTTGCTGATCGCATCCCCCGCGTTCGCCGCGGAGCCGGTTACGCACCGTGTCCTTGCCGCGGACCGCTCCACGGGAAAGGTCGCCATCGTCGCGCCGGATGGCAAGGTCGAGTGGGAGTTCCCCAACCGGCACGACGTCCACGACCTCTGGCTCCTGCCCAACGGCAACGTGCTGACGCACACCAGCCACACGACCGTCGTCGAGATCAGCCCCGAGAAGAAGGTCGTCTGGAAGTACGAGGCGAAGCCGAAGCCAGGTTACGCCGGCAAGGTCGAGGTCCACGCCTTCCAGCGTCTGCCCGACGGCAGCACGATGGTCGCCGAGTCCGGCAACGCCCGCATTGTCGAGGTGAGCAAGGATGGGAAGATCGTCAAGGAAGTGCCGCTGACGGTCAAGAACCCGCACCCGCACCGCGACACCCGCATGGCCCGCAAGCTGGAGAGCGGGAACTACCTCGTCTGCCACGAGGGCGACGGCTGCGTCCGCGAGTACGACCCGGCCGGCAAGGTCGTCTGGGAGTACGCGCTGGACCTTGGCGGCCGCAAGGCGGCCCCCGGCCACGGCCCGGAGGGACACGGCACCGCGGTGTTCGGCGCCGTGCGTCTGCCGACCGGCAACACCCTGATTGCCGGCGGCAACAACAACCGCGTGCTGGAGGTGAACCCGGACGGCAAGGTCGTCTGGGGTATCGACCAGAATGAGTTGCCGGGGATCACACTCGCCTGGGTGACGACACTGCACGTCCTGCCGAACGGCAACGTGGTCCTCGGCAACTGCCATGCCGGCCCGACCAACCCGCAACTGATCGAGGTGACGCGCGACAAAAAGGTGGTCTGGACCTTCAAGGACCACAAGACGTTCGGCGACAACCTCGCCGCGGCGCAGGTCCTCGACGTCGAGGGGAAGGTGATCCGGTGAGCGACCTGCCGAAGTTCCCCGGCGAGCAGGCCGCCCGGCCGGAGCCGCCGGACGCGCCCGCCGACCGACTGCGGCACGCGGTCCCCGCGCTGGTGATGGTGGCCGGTGCGGTGGTCGGCCTGCTGCTCGTCGCCGGGCTGGCGGCGCTGGTCCTGACCCGCGGCGTCGGGGCCAACTGGCTGGTGCCGGTGCTGATGCTGGCGATCTTCCTGGCGCTACCCGTGGTGGCGATCAGCGCCGCGCTCTACCAGCGGGCCAAGCTGCGGCGGGACAGGCAACTCTAGACGGAGAGGTGAGACGGACCGATGAGAGAATCGCCCCGTCGGTATCGTTCGGACCCGGTACCCGAGGAGCCGGGTTGGCGCCGCTTCCAGCCCACCTGGCCGGCGGTGCTGCTATACAGCTTCGGCTTCGACGGCGTGGTGGGCCTGGGGCTTTACCTGAAGACCGGCAGCTTCGCTGGAATGCAGCTGGCCGCGGTGGGGGGGTGCTGCTGTGCGCCTACTTCCGCTGGATCAGGCCAATGTATCAGCACCTCTGGTGGGGCGACGACTGACGCGTGTCACCCCCGCAGCGTCAGTCGCGCGATCAACTCCGTGAATGCCGGCCACGTCGCCGTCAACTCGCCGCGCGGTCCGGTGGCGTAGTCGGCGTAGTCGAAGCCGGGGGCCATTGTCGCACCGAGCAGCGAAAACCCGTGCGGCCCGTCGGGCCGGTGCGCCCCCTGCCATGCCCCGCCCGGCACCACCAACTGCGGCACCTGCCCCGCCGCTAGGTCCGCCCCGAGTACGAACTCCTTTCCCGCCCCGTCGGGGTACAGGTGCAACTGCCGCACCGGGTCGCCAATGTAGAAGTGGAACACCTCGTCCCCCGGCAGCCGGTGCATCTCGGACACCGCCGTCCCGGAGAGCAGGTAGTAAATCGCCGTCCCGACCGACCGGTCCCGCACCGGCTCCCGGCAGCGCCACGTCTCTCGGAAGTACCCGCCCTCGACCGGGTGCGGCTTCAGGTCGAGCAACCGAACAACATCGTCAGCGGTCAACATGGTCGCAAGTCTCCAAGTCCCAAGTCTCAAGTCGGAAGTCCGTCTCTTCGACTTGAGACTTGGGACTTGCGGACTTGGGACTGAAAGCTACGCCCGCGCCGTTAGCACCGTATAGCCGCGGTTCTCGACCGACTCGGCGTCGCCAAAGGTCTCGACCACCTCGGGGATGGTCTGCACCGGCATCCGCGTCACCAGGTAGAACCGCCCGCCCGGCTTGAGCAGGTCCCGCGCCGACGTGATGAACATCCGGGCGACCTCGGAGTTCGCGTAGTACGGCGGGTTCGCCAGCACCACGTCGTAGCTCGACATCGGCAGCCCGCCGAGCGTCGCCGTGGTCACCAGCTCGTAGTTCGGGACGCCGTTGGCCTTCGCGTTCAGCTCGGTCAAGGCCATCGCCCGGACGTTGCTATCCACGAACGTCACCTTCCCGGTCGGCTGCCTGGCGAGCGCGATGGCCGGGCCGACCGCGCCGTTGCCGCAGCCCATGTCGAGGACGTGGTCGCCCGGGTTGATCTCGGCCACCTCCAGCATCGCCCGGCTGCCGTTGTCCATCCGCCCGTAGCTGAACGTCCCCGGCCAGCTCGCGAAGCTCATCGACGGTCCGTCGCCGACCTTCGCGTGGAACGTCACCTCGTGCCGCCGTCGCGGCTGCTCGCCGTGCTTCGCGCTCCAGAACGCCATACCGTTCTTGCTCCGAGGCGACTCCCCGCACTTGCCGAACACCTTCTTGTGCCACTTCGCGAACTGCACGTCCTTCTCGTATTCGGAGAGGGTGACGAACAGCCCGCCCTCCTCGAGAACGTGGAACCCCTGCTCGACGATGTCGATCTTCAGTTCGCGGTCGGAGTGGGCGGCGGCGGGGAAGATCACCGTGCGGAACCGCGCCGGTAGGTCCCACAGGTCCGGGGCGGTGACGACATCGGCCACGGCGGTGTTCTCCGCGAGCTTCGCCCGCAGCCGGTCGGCAACGAATACGTCCATCTGGAAGCAGACCGCCTCCTTGCCGTTGAGCGCCTGCACGAGCTGCGTCACCGGCCACGGCGACCCCAGCGCGATCAGCACAGGCGGCACGACCTTGTCCGCGACAACCGGGAAGAGTTCGATGACGTGTTTCATGCGGCCACGCGGGACGGGAGCGGAATGTCCGACCCGGACATGGTATTGAGTGGGGTGGGGTAGTGAGGTGGTGAGGTGGTGTCCGAATGCTTTCCATCACCTCACCACCTCACCACTCACCACCTCACGACGGCCCGGAGCCGTAGATGTGCTGGATCGGGGTCTTGTGGCCCCAGGCGATCTGGTCGCGGGTCAGCCCGAAGACCCCGGCGATGGCGTCGCGCTCCTCGGGGCTGGGCGTCCACCGGCCGAGCACGATGGCGAACACCCGCTGCTCCTCCACCCCGGACAGCTCCGCCAACTTCCGCGCGTCGATGCATCGCTCGACACAGAGTTGATCGATCGACTTGACGGTGTCCGCCATCGCGTCCTCCCCTTGTCACGGGCTGCGGCCGAACTGCGGGCCGTGGCCGTAGACGTGCGACACCTCCGTCGCGTGCCCCCAGGCGACCTCGTCCGGCGACACCCCGAGCGCCGCCACCAGCTGCCGCCGCTGCTCCGGGCTGGGCGTGTACCGCGCGGCCGCGACCGCCTCGACCACCCGCCGGTCCAGCCCGGTCGCCGCGGCCAGCCCCGCCGCCGACAGCCCGCGCTCGGCCATCCACCCGGCCACCGTCTTGACCTGGGACATAACCACCCCCGCGTCATTCCCTCAAGAACCGCGCTCCGTTCGATTCCGACTCATCACAGAGTGATCCGCTGACAACGCGTTACCTGGATCGGCGACTCGGCTCGTGTGTTTGACGAGCACGATATTGGCGGCCCGGTACGCGCCCTCGGGGTCCGGGCGGTCGCTCCGGAAGCCGAGCCGCGTCAACTCCCGGTCCTCCCGCTTCAGAATCCATGCGATCCGCAACCGGGTCCGCATGATCTCCAGAACGGTTTGCTCGGACCCGGCCGCCGCGCACGCCTCCTGGATGCACGAGATCGGGTCCATGTGCTCCCAGTGGAACACACGCCGGCCCCTATCAAAGCGCGACTGGCTGTACCAGGTCTGTGCGAGGAGGTCCACCGGGATGAGTTCCGCTTCCCGGAGCGCGGCCTCGCTGACCTCGGGGGTGAGAACCTCGGGGTAGAGAAGGCCTCCGCACGCTCGGATTTCCGCCGTAATCGAGGAGCGAAGGCGCTTGCGTTGGTTTCGCGTCAGGTCCAGCGACTTCAGGGCAGTGGCCTTCGCGAAGATCGACCGCGCGAAGAGTTGAAGCAGTTCGTCAACTATAGCCACGCGGTCCCCCCCTCACCAAACTTGGTATCAGCCTGTGCCGGACCAGCCTATCCCGGCGACCGATGGTCGGTTTCACCACATCAGTCTTCGGCTGGTCAGGCTAACCGTTGATCCGCTTCCCGTCAAACCTCGCCCCCGGGACTCAGCCGCCCGGGTACGCGACCACGATCTCCGCCCGTACGGCCGGCCCCCGGACGACCTCACGCGCCCCGTCGGGCCAGGTGACGACGACCTCCTCGACCTCTTCGACCGCGCCGAGGCCGAAGTGGGCGACCGGCTCCATCTGACAGAGGTAGCCGCTGCCACCGTCGATCACCCGAAGCTGCGTCCGGCCGCCGGCGGTCAGCCGCACCCGCGCCCCGCGGGCCGGCGCTCCGAATCGCGTCAGCGGTCGCACCCGCAGCCAGCCGTGCCCGGTGTCCGGCCCCTTGAACAGGCTCAGCGGCTGGACGGTCGATTCCCCATGCGCGACGAGCAACTCCAGCCGCCCGTCGCCATCGATGTCCGCGACCGCGGCCCCGGTGCCCAGCCCGTCCGGCTCGGCTGCGACCCCGGCGTCGGTCAGCAGCCACGACCCGTCGCGCACCCGGAACAGGCGGTTCGGCTCGCCGAGAGCGTTGAAGAACAGCTCCTCGAACCCATCGTTGTCGAAATCCGCTGCGATCACCGTGCGAACCGCGCCGGGCAGCGCCATCGCCGGCGTCGCCCGGTCGCGGAAGGTGCCGTCCACCTGCCGGACCATCATCCGGTTCGGGCCGTCCCAGTTGCCCCAGGCCAGGTCGAGCCGACCGTCCCCATCGGCGTCCAGCGCGGCCACGCCGCGACCATGTTCGTCGGGGTCGGCCAGCCGGTACTCCGCGGCCGACTCGTCGAAGGTGCCATCACCGCGGTTCTTGAACAGGAAGTTCGGCCCGTGCTCGTTGACACAGAACAGGTCGGACCGCTCGGACACCAGCGGCCCGACCCACAGCCCGCGGCCGCCGGTCGTCCGGTCCATCCCGAGGCCGGGAGCCACGTCCGCCAGCCGGCCGTCGGGCGACAGCTCGTACAGCCGCATCGGCCGGCCGTAGCTGGCCGCGACGAACCCGTACCGCCCGGTGCCGCGGCGGTCAATCGCCGCCACCGACCGGCCGGCGGCGAGGTTGCGCAGCCCCTTGTTGCCGGGGCGCGAGAACAGGTCGTCCCAGCCGCCGTCCGGCCGCGGGTCGAACAGCCGGTCGGCGTAGTGCTTGGGGCCGGTAAAGGTGTCCGTGTTGAGGACGTAGATCTCTTCGCGACCGTCGCCATCGAGGTCGCCGGCCGCGACCCCGACCGCCTGCCGGTCGAGGTCGGCCAGGTCCGGCGGGGTCACGTCCCGCAGTGCCCCGTGGACCCACTTCAGCACGCAGTTGGGGTAGCCGAACCCGGCCACGAAGAACTCGGTCCGCCCGTCGCCATCGATGTCCAGCGCCGCCACGCCGTAGTGCAGGCCCGGCGGGTTCGGGGCGATCAGCCCGGAGACGTCCGTGAACATGGAATCAGGCCGGCGAGGGCGAGGGCGAGCACGCGCATATTGATAGCACACGCCAGACAGTCGGGCGGATTGCCCCGCCCGGCGTCAGTCGTCGGCCAGGTTGCTGGCGGAAACGGTGACGGTCGCCTTCAGGTTCTGGGTGAACTCCAGCTCGACCTCCATCCCGTTGATGGAGACGGTCAACTTTCCGCCGAGTCGGGTCAGCGTCCGGGACTCCTTGAGCCGCCCGGCCGCGAGGTCGAACAGGAGAGTGCCCTCGAACTTCTCGGCCTTCAGGTCCCCCTTGGTGATGGTGAACCCCAGGCCGCCGTCGGCCCCGTCGTCCGGGGGCGAGAACTTGGCGTCGGCGGTGTAGGTGACCTTCTCCAGCCCGTCAGACGGGCCGGCGTACTTGCAGTTGGCGTTCATCACGAACCGCCCGATCGGCCCCAGCGACATGTCATACTTCCGCTTCCAGGTGTCGCCCGGCTTGACCGGCTCATCGGGGGCGAACCCGAGCAGGTCCTGCACCCCGATCTTGAGGGTTTCCTTGCTCATGAAGGCCTTGAAGAACTTCTTGAGGTTCTCGTCGTCCCCGGCCAGCTTGTCAACGAACGCGTCGTATCCTTCGATCTTGGTCACCTTCCCCTTCGGGTCGAGGGTGTAGGTCAGGATCAGCCCCTTCATGCGGTCGGTCAGTCCGTCGGCCATCGGTAGGTTGCCCTTGACCTCGGTGCGGACGATCGTCTGCTCCAGCACGGTCCCCTTGTCCCCGGCCTCCAGCACCTTGTACCGGTGGACCGTCGTCTGGGTCTGCTCCTGGTCCATCGTCTGCCCGGGGACGCCGATGGTCTGGTCGATGGCGACGACCGACCGGGCGTAGAACGTGTCTCCCTTTTTCAGCTTCCACCGCAGTGTGACCGCATCGCCCGGGGCGAGGGCGAGGGTCAGGGCAAGCCCGGCGACGAGGTGTGTCATCGGTCGTTCCTCGGTTCGGGTGGCAGAGGGGCCGGCGAATGGACGATAGTAGCGTACCCCGACGGGCCGCGGCAAGCAAACGGGCGTAGCATGACCCCGACGCCCGCTCACGACCCGGATCGACCCATGACCCGCCGCGCGTTCACGCTGATCGAGCTATTGGTGGTGATCGCGATCATCGCCATCCTGATCGGTCTGCTGCTCCCCGCCGTGCAAAAGGTCCGCGAGGCCGCAGCGTGGACCGTCTGCTCGAACAACCTGCACCAGATCGGGCTGGCCTGCCACAACTACGAGGCGGCTCTGGGCTCGCTGCCGCGCTACCGGCTCTGCCCGGACCTGGCCGGCCCGGACCCGCTGACCGGCAAGTCGCCGGACGTCTTCTGCCACTCGCTGACCACCGCGACCGGGTTCACCGGGCCGAACGAGACGTGGTGGGCGGCCTACGACAGCCGGCCCGGCTCGACCGTCACCCGGCCACTCGACGACAGGTTCCAGCGCGGCAGCCTGTGGCCGTACATCGAGCAGAACATCAAGGTCTACAAGTGCCCGAAGGGGATCGACGACGTGCCCGGCAGCCCCACGTTCGGCGAGCCGTATCAGGTCAGCTACGGGATGAACTACGTCACCGGCGGGCCCAACGGCCGGTCGATCCTGGACGTGTCCAACGGTAACGGGTCGTCGCAGGTGCTGATCGTCTGGGACCACGGGCGGACGCCGGGCTGCGCCAACTCGAACAAGGCGGCGCCGCGCGGCCCGTGGGCGCCGCCGGGAAGCGGCCCGGCCTGGTCGCCGGACTACGCCGGGGCTTCGGCCGTCACCCACTACCCGATGCGGCATACCGGGCTGTTCAACGCGCTCTATGTGGACGGCCACGTCGCGGCGATGACGCAGACCGAGCTGTCCGACCGGCTGTTCTACGCGACCGGGCCGAACTGACCCACCCTACAGGACCGGCCACTCGCTCCGACACCAACGAGGACCGTGATGCCCGGCGTCTTCGTCACAGACTTCGACGGTACCCTGACCCGCCGCGAGTTCTACCAACTCGTGCAGGACCACTACCTCGACCCGGACACGCCCGACTACTGGGCGGAATACCGGGCCGGGAAGTACCGCCACGTCGAGGCGATGGCGAAGTTCTGCGCCGCCGTCCGGGCCGACGAGGCGACGGTGCTGGACCTGCTCCTGCGGATGGAACTGGACCCGCGGTTCCCCGAGCTGGCCGAGGCGCTCAACGCGGCCGGGTGGGAGGTGGTGGTCGCGTCGGCCGGGTGCGAGTGGTACATCCGCCAGGTGCTGGAGCCAACCGGGGTGGACCTGACGATCCACTCCAACCGCGGCCGGTGGGTCGGCGGCGACCGCGGGCTGGAGCTGGAGCCGCCGACCGACTCGCCGTTCTACTGCCCCGACGTCGGCATCGACAAGGCGGCGGTCGTCGCCGACGCCCGGCGGCGGGCCGACCGGGTGGCGTTCGCCGGCGACGGGGTGACGGACGTGCGGGCGGCGCTCCTGGTGCCGGTCGAACGGCGGTTCGCCAAGGCCGACTGCGCCGCGGAACTGGACCGGCTGGGCGAACCGTACCGGCCCTTCATTCGCTGGGCGGAAGCCGCGGAAGCCTTACTGGCGGAAGGTCCGTAACCGGACGCCGCGGCCCCGACCCGCCCCGCGGCAACCGAGCTTGCCCCCCATCTGAACACATGTTATCTCCCTTAGGTCTGGAGGTTTCCCCGTCCCATCCTTCGACTGTCGAGAGGTGTCCCGTGAACGTGGCCGGAGTGATCCCGCACCTGGTGGTCCACGACGGATTGGCGGCACTGGAGTTCTACCAGAAGGCTCTGGGGGCCGAGGTGGCGTATCAGGTGCCGTCCCCGGACGGCAAGCGGCTGATGCACGCGTCGCTGTCGATCAACGGCGGCGGGTTCATGCTGTGCGATGACTTTCCCGAATACTGCGGCGGGCAGGCCCGGGCGCCGAAGACGACCGGGGTGTCCGGCGTGACGATGCACCTGAACGTGCCGGACTGCGACGCGGCGGTGGCCCGGATGGCGGAGGCCGGCGGCACGTCGGTGATGCCGCCGGAGGACATGTTCTGGGGCGACCGGTACGGCAAGGTGACGGACCCATTCGGGCACGAGTGGTCGTTCGCGACGCGGATCAGCGAGGAGCGGACCGCGGCCGCGGCGAAGAAGTTCGAGGAGTGGCAGGCGTCGATGGCCGCGGCGCCGGCGTAAAGAATGCGGGCCGCGGGATCGGTCTCCCGCGGCCCGGCTGGACCCCTGGCCGCGCTTCCTCGGCCGGGGGCGTGGATCGTCGGACGAACTTACCTACTTCTTCTTCGCTTCTTTCGTTTCGTCCTTTTTCGGCTGGTCAGTCTTTCCGGGTTCCGGCGGCAGCATCTCCTTGACCAGTTGCCCATTCTGGCCGTTGTAAAGGCGCACGACGCCCTCTTCGCCGCCGGCCACGACCACCGCGCCGTCGGCGCTGGCGGCCACCGCGTAGACGAAGTCCTTGTTTGAACCAAACTGCCGCAGCGTCCCGCCGTTCTCGGCGTTCCACAACCGCACCGTCGCGTCGCCGCCAGCGGTCAGGAACTGCGGTAGCTTGCCGACGAACGTCAGCCGGGTGACCTGGTTCTGGTGGCCGCGGACGTCGCGGACCTTCTCGCCCTTCTCGTAGTCCCAGACCTTGACCACGTTGTCCGCCCCGGCGGAGACGAGCCGCTTGCCGTCGGGCGTCCAGCCGACGTCCAGGACGTGGTGCGTGTGCCCCTCGAACGACTTGAGCAGCTTGCCCGACGGAACCTCGAACACCTTGACGAACTTGTCCGCCGCCGCGGTGGCCAGGAGCTTGCCGTCCGGGCTGAAGCAGACGCCGAAGACCGTGTCCGAGTGCCCGCCGGTCACGTCGGCGACGGGCTTGCCGGTGGCGGCCTCGAAGACCTTGATCTCGCCGTCCTCGGTCGGCGCGCCGCCGCCGGTGGCGAGGTACTTGCCGTCGCGGGAGTAGTCGAGCGTCACGACGCGGTCGGCGAAGCCGGTGAGCCGCTGCCGGACGGTGCCATTCGCCGGATCCCAGAGGACGATCTCCCGGAAGCTGCCGGTGGCGAGGGTCTTGCCGTCCGGGCTGTAAGCCATCGCCTCGACCAGGGACAGGTGGGCGGCGTCGGCCGTCTTGCCGTTGGGCGTCTTCAGGGCCGGGTCGGTCAGCGTCTTGAGGAAGCTCCCCGTCTTCGCGTCGAAGAGGTGGACCTGGTTGCCGCGGCCGGCCGCAACGACGCCCTTGTCCGGGCTGACCGCGACGGCCCGGACCGGCTTGACCAGCGCCGGCGGCAGCCCGAGGACGACCTTCGGCCGGGCGCGGATGTCCACGGCCGGGCCTTTCGCACCCTGGTCGATCCAGAGCTTGAGGACCGCGACCTCCTGCGGGGTGAGCGGGTTGTCCTCGGTCTTGGGCGGCATGATGGGCTTCGCGCGGTGGCTGCTCATCTGCCACATGCGGCTCTCCTCGGCCTTGCCGGGGACGACGGCCGGGCCTTTCTTGCCACCCTTCATGAGCGCGGCGTGGGTGCCCAGGTCGAACTTGCCCTCGGTCAGGTTGCCGGCGTGGCAGACCTGGCACTTGGCGGCGAAGATCGGGGCCACGTCCGCCTCATAGGCGACCGGCGTCTTGCGGTCGAGCGTGGCGACCGGGATCGGCTGGAGGGCGGGGGCCTTCTTGTCGTCCGCGGAAAGGGACGCGGTCACAAGCCCGGCGACTAGGACGATGGCGGCCAAACGAGGCATATCCGGGAACTCCGTCGCGTGTCACTTGGCAATGGTCAGGTTCACCTTCGTCTCGTGCATCACCGGGAACTTCTCGTGGACTGTGGCGACCGCCTTCACAACCACGTTGTTCACCGCCCCGGCCTTGGCACTCTTCGCCACCTCAACCGGGACCTTGACCTCGTCCTTGCCGGCCGGGATCGTCACGTCCTTTGCGGTCAGCCCCTTGGCGTCCTTCGGCAACGCCACCGTGACCTTGAACTCGCCGGCGTAGTCGAACTGCCGATCCACTTTCACCACCAGCACGCCGGTCGCGCCGGGCTTGAACGAGCCCGACGGCTGCGCGGACAGTTTCGCCAAGCTCGCCGGCAGGACTGTGACCTCGATCGGCTGCGCGTACGCGGTCGTGGTTACGTTCGCCTTCTTGTCCTTCTCCTCCGGGTCGCGGACGAACGGCACCTGCGTTTCGGCGCGAAGGGCGACGGCGTACGTCCCCGGTACGGCGTTCGACCGCACGTCGATCGTCACGGAGCCGTCGGCCTTGCCGGGGGCGACCTGGGCGTTGTTCACCGACAGCGGCGATTGCTGAACGTTCGCCTGGGTCGGCTCGACCTGGATCGTGAGCGGAGCCGGCCGGGCGTCCTTCGCGTGCCACGTCACCTTCACCGGGACGGTCAGCTTGTCACCCGGCTTCAGGAAGAGCGGGCCGGCGGCCGCCTCCTCCTTTTCCTTGCCGTTCGAGTCCCGCGTCTTGACCCGGGCCGCGGACAGGTCGGCGGCGATGCGGAACGCGGACCGGTCCTCGCGGACGGCCAGGACCAACTCCTGGTCGAGCCGGGCGATGGTCGGGGCGTTCTGCCCCGGCGGAACGCCCCAGGTGATTGACGCCGGCCGGGCCTCTCGCGTCACCGACTTGCCGTCGATCGTGGCTGCACAGGTCACGGCGATCGGGCCGGTGAACTCCTTCGCTCCGGCCGCGGCGGTGAGGACCAGCGTGCCCCACTTCATGCGGCTGCCGACCAGCGTGGGCTGGCAGGTGACGCCGGGCGGCAGGTTCCCGGCCGTCACCGTGACCGGGCCGTCGTACCCGCCGGTCCGGTGGACGTACACGTCATACGCGACCTCGCCGTCTGGCCGGGCGGTGACGGCGGCCGGCAGGTCGCGGCTGCGGGCCATGACCACGGCCCGGAAGTCCGGCCGCGGGGCCGTGACCCGCAGCCGGTAGTAGCAGCGCGGACCGTGGGTGACGCTGGCATCCAGCCCGCCGACCAGGACGACGTATTTGCCGTCGGCTGGGGCGGTGAACTTGTACGCCGGCGGATCGCCGGTGCGGGTGAAGAACGCCACCGGGTGCAGCGGGTCCGGGTCGTCGTCGAGTTCCGGCGAGACGACCTGGCCCTTTTCGTTGCGCACCTGGAGGGACAGGTCCGAGGCGCTGCCGTTCTGCTCCGCAATCAACTCGAAGAGGAGTTCATCCCCCTTCTTCGCGGTGAGCTGGTAGAAGTCGCGGTCGTTCCGCATGCCGATCCGCCCGGCCACCTCGCAGGGCACCGGGATCGGCTCGGCCGACTCCGGCTTATCATTGCCCTCCTTCTCGGTCACCACCTTCGCATCGGTGAGGAAGATCGGCACCGCGTTGGACGCCCCGTGCGGCCCGGTCAGCCGGTACTCGAAGGCGTCCTGTAGCCCCATTGCAGGGGGAACCCGACCCCGAAAGGCGAACCGCGTCGTGTCGGCCGGCGGGTTGACCGTCGTGGTCAGCGCCTCCATCCGGGAACCGGCGACGGGCTTGCCGCCGGGGAGATTGCGGCCGTACAGCGTCACCTGCGTGGGCTGGCCCGGGTTCACCGCCGGCGGGAAGACGGCGTCGATCCACGGCCCGGCGCCGACGGTGAGCCGGTAGAAGTAGTCCGGCCCGCCCTGCTGGTAGGCGAACTCGCTGACCCGGACGAAGTAGTCGCCGTCCGCCGGCAGGGTCGCATCGAGCAGTGCGTCGTTGTCCCGGTCGTTGCGGTTTGCCCCGAGCCGTCGGCCCGTCGGGTCGAACAGCTCGACCAGCGGCCGCGCCCGGCTGTCGATGGACGAGGTGAGGCAACTCAGGAGAACGCGCTGCCCGGCCTTGCCGGCGAAGACCGCATAGTCCACGTCCGTCGGGCTGCCGATGGTGCCATTGACGGTGGTTGCCTGCTCGACCCGCCGGGCGCGGGGGGCGTTGCGGCCCGGCAGGATCGCGGGTGCCCCGATGACCGCGGCCGGGACCGGGTTGGGAGCCAGGGCGTCGTCGTTGGGCTCCAGTTCCTCGACCTCGGGCCGGTCGCCGACCGCGAACACCCGCGGGTTGCTCACGCCGAACCGGTTCACCACGCGCACGTCGTACTGCCCGACCGGCACACTTGCGGGGACCGTCACACGGAACCGGACCGTTGCCGGCACGCCGCCCTGCGCCCGGCCGCGGCGGTTCGCCTTCTTCGGCTCCTTGGCCTTCGGCTCCGGTTTCTCGTCCGGGACGAGTTCGGCGGCGATCTTCGGGTGGGAGAACAGTAGTCCGGTGGCGTCGTCCAGGTCGGTGCCGCTGACCGCCACCTCAACGGTGGTGCCGGCCTGCGCCCCGCACGGCAGGGCGGAGTTGATCCGCGGCAGGGGGAGCTGGTTCTGCGGCGGCTGGGCGGCCGCGACGGAACCGAACACCAGCCCGGCCAGGGCGGCCGCACGCGAGAACATCCGGCGCATGGGGGCGAACACCAGGGGAGGGACGGTCACAAATCAGGACGCGGGTCGGCCCCGCGGGTCGGCAGGAATAGTGCGATCCTAAACCGCCGGCCGCCGCCGGTCAAGCGCCGGCTGCCGCCGTATAACTCCGGGAGACGGGCGACACGAGTCACGCAACGAGGGTGCGCGGATGGACATGTTCCTGCTCGGGCTGGCGGTCGGGGCGGCGCTGGCCGCGCTGCTGTTCGGAGTGATGGCCGTGGCGCGGGCTGGCAGCGTCGGCCGGGCGTTCATGGGACTGACCGTGGCCGGACGGGCCAGTGCCGACCCGGCGTTCGCGGCGCGACTCGACGAGCTGATGGGCGGCGCGGCCGCCCCGCCGAAGCCGACCGGTCCGCCGAAGCCGTCCGGCGAGCCGCTGCGGCTCCTGGCGCTGCTCCAGGCGGAGGCGCGGCTGGTGGACTTCCTGATGGAGGACATCTCAGCCGCCGGCGACGCCCAGGTCGGTCAGGCGGTCCGGGACATCCACCGCAAGGCCCAGCAAGCGCTCAAGCAGCACCTGACCCTGGAGACGGTCTTGCCGCACATGGAGGGGGAGCAGGTAACGGTGCCGCCCGGGTTCGACCCGTCGGCGGTGCGGGTGGTCGGCAACGTGACGGGTCAGCCGCCGTTCACCGG
>DATLIF010000598.1:0-4509 GCA_035539575.1 Fimbriiglobus sp.
GGCCGGCGCTGTAGTCGAGGGTGTCGATCGTGGTCCGGGTGTGGAAGTGGAGGTCGGTCGCCCAGTCGGCCCGCTCCAGGACGTGCCGGAAGAACCCGGCCACGTCGTGGACGTCGAGGTCGGGCGCGTCCTCCTTCGCCACGATGAACAGGTACTTCGCCAGCGACAGCTGCCCCTGCCCGAGCACGGCGCTGGCGATGGTCAGCAGCTCCTGCGGCTTGCGGCGCTCGGCGTAGGGGACGTACCGCTCGCTGCCGACGGCCAGCAGCAGTGGGTGAACGCCCGCGGCATCGACCGCGTGGACGGCGTGAACACCCGAAATCACCGTCGGGATCACGGGCCCGGTCAGCTCGTGAATGAACTCGCCGAACGACGTGTCCTCCTGCGGTGGCCGGCCGACCACCGTGAACGGCCAGATCGCGCCGGGCCGGTGGTAGATCGCGTCCACCCGCATCACCGGGAAGTCGTGCGCGAGGCTGTAGTAGCCCAGGTGGTCGCCGAACGGCCCCTCGGGCTTCGTCGCGGTCGGGTCGATGGACCCGGAGATCACGAAGTCTGCCTCGGCCGGCGCCGGCAGCCCGTTCGCCGCGGGGGCCAGCCGCAGCCGTCGCCCGCCCAGCGCCCCGGCGAACGCCAGCTCCGGCAGCCCCTCCGGCAACGGCATCACCGCCGACACCGCCAGCGCCGGCGGGCCGCCCACGACCACGTTCACCCGCAACGGCTCCCCGCGCCGCAGCGCCACCGCGTGGTGGGCCCCGATGCCGCGGTGGATCTGGTAGTGCAGCCCGACCTCGCGGTCCGGCTCGTAGGCGTTGCCCGAGAGCTGCACGCGGTACATGCCCAGGTTCGACTTGGCCCAGCCGGGCCGGTCCGGGTCCTCGGTGTAGACCTGCGGCAGCGTCACGAACGCGCCGCCGTCCGCGGGCCAGCACTTCAACTGGGGCAGGTTCGAGACGGTCGTTCGGTGCGCCAGGACCGGGCCGGACCGCACGAACTTCGGTCGCAGCCGCCAGAGCAACTGCGGCAGGTCCCAGTACCGCCACGGCGCCCGCGCCGCGGCGCCGGGGTCGGCCTTCAACGTGACCAGTTTGCGCACGCCGGCCAGCGCGTCGCGGAACAGGAACCGCGTCCGCTCGACTGTGCCGAACAGGTTCGCCAGCATCGGGAACGCGGTCCCCTTCGGCCGGACGAACAACACCGCCGGCCCCTTCGCCCGATAGAGTCGTCGCTGGACCTCGGCCAGTTCCAGGTGTGGATCGATCGGGTGTTCGACCCGCACGAGTTGACCCGCCTTCTCCAGGTCGGCGACGCACTCGGTCAGGTTCCGGTATCCCATCCGCGCAAGCCCTCCGGCCTTATGCGTACCGCCTGAACCGTGTCATCAACAACCGGCCTCGAAACGGACAATTGGGTCGAGAGTGTTCTATGTGACCGACCTACCCGAATCCTTCCCGGAATCGGCGGAACTCCTTCCTCAAGCCAGGCGTCCCTTACCCGAAGTGGTCATGCGAACCCACCGAATCCGCTCTGTCGAGAGCATAGGATTGCGCCATACTCATAGGACTCTCATCTGTCACAAAACGGTTCAGTCATCGACTGAATTGGGTGGTTTAGTCGGTTTGAATCACGAATGCGACATTCCGGTTTGTGACGTATAGTTGACCGGTTCCGCACGGAGCAGTTGAACCACCGTGCGGCGTTACCCTGGCCGTCAGCGCTCGCCCCGCTGCTGCCCGGCGTGGTCCGGGTGTTGGGGTTGCGCTGCCGGGGCGGTGTCATGGGCAAGTTACTCTCCCGGGCATGGACCGAGCCACTCTTCGGCCCGCTGGTCACGGCGGTGGTCGCGTTCGTCATATCCACACTGCAATCTCTGGCGTACCTGTACTGGACTCCGGGCGCACCTCTCGCCTTCCTGGCCGCGCTGCCTCTCGCGGTCGGGCTACTGGCAGGTGCCTTGCACCTGCTGATCCGGTGTAGGCGGCGGGAGAATGGTCGGCTGGCGCTCCTGGAGTCGGCGGTTGTCCACGCGCGGGACTCGGTCATCGTGCTGGAAGCCGAGCCGACCGGTGGCCCGGGCCGGTCGGTGTTGTACATCAACGAGTCGTTCACCAGGATGACCGGGTACGCCGCCGACGAGGTGGTCGGCCGATCGCTGCACTTCCTGCGCGGGCCGAAGACGTGCCCGGCCACCCTGGCGCGGATCAAGGACGCCCTCGATGCCCAGTCGCCGCTCCAGGTCGAGTTGTTGAACTATCGCAAGGACGGGTCGGAGTTGTGGGTGGAGTTGAGCCTCGTCCCGGTTCGCGATGAGTCGGGCCGGTGCCGGCACTGGGTGATGATCCAGCGCGATGCGTCCGGCCGCAAGCGGGCCGACGAGGAACTGCGTGAGCGAGAGCAGCGGTTGCGGGTGCTGGGCGACAACCTGCCGGGCGGGGCCGTCTGCCAGGTCGTCGTCTCGCCCGGCGGGCGGCCACGGTTCACCTACGTCAGCGCCGGAATCAACCGGATCACCGGGCTCGACGCGGCCACGGTGCTGGCCGACCCGGAGACGGCGCACTCGCTCGTCCACCCGGACGACCGGCCACGGTTCCAGGCGGCGGGTGAGGCGTCCGAGCGGGACCTGGTCCCGTTCGACTGCGAGTTCAGGATGGTGCAGCCCGACGGCGGGGTGAAGTGGATCCACACCCGGTCCATGCCGCAACGGCAGCCGGACGGCGGTACCCTGTGGAACGGGGTGATGCTGGACGTGACCGCCGCCCGGCAGGCCGCCGAGGCGCTGGAGCAGAGCGAGGAGTTGTTCCGCGGGCTCTTCGAGAACGCCGCTGCCGGCGTGTCGGTGACGGACGCCACTGGCCGGTTCGTCTCGACGAACCCGGCGTTCGCGGCGATCCTTGGCCGGCCGGCCGACGAAATCATCGGCCGCTCGCCTCGGGAGTTCACCCACCCGGACGACTGGACTGCCCAGGTTCCCCTGTGGCAGGAGGTGCTGGCCGGCAGCCGCAACGGCTACCAGATCCGCAAGCGCTACATCCGCCCGGACGGCGGGATCGTCTGGACCGAGCTATCGGTGGCCGTCGTCCGCGACACGAGCGGCTGGTACGTCCGCGCGATCGGCGTGACGGTGGACATGACCGACCGCCGCCGCCTGGAGGAGCAACTCCGGCACGCGCAGAAAATGGAGGCGGTCGGCCAGATGGCCGGCGGGATCGCCCACGACTTCAACAACCTCTTGACCGGGGTGATCGGCAACCTGGACCTGGTGGCCCTGCCGCCGGGCGACCCCAACGCGGACCTGATCGGGGTCGCGATGAAGGCCGCCAACCGGGCCGCCGAGTTGACCCGCAAGCTGCTCGGGTTCGCCCGCAAGAACCAGCTCGTCGTCGCCCCGGTTCGGGTCGGCGAGTTCGTCCGCGAGGTGGTGGACATCCTCGGCCGCACCTTCGACCCACGCATCCGCATCGTCACTGACCTGGCCACCCCGGACCCGGTCCTGGCCGACGCCGCCCTGGTCAACCAGGCGGTGCTCAACCTGTGCCTGAACGCCCGCGACGCCATGCCCGACGGCGGAACCCTGACCATCCGGGCGGAGGCCGTGCAACTCGACGACGCGGCGGCGGCCCGGCACACGGACGGACGGCCCGGGGCGTTCGTCCGTCTGACCGTGGCCGACACCGGACTGGGGATGACGCCCGAGGTCCGGTCCCGCATCTACGAGCCGTTCTTTACCACCAAGCCGGTCGGCCAGGGGACCGGGCTGGGGTTGCCGATGATCCACGGGATCGTCAAGCAGCACAGCGGGTGGATCGAGTGCGACACGGCACCGGGCCGCGGCACCCGGTTCGACCTGTACCTGCCCCGTGCGGCTGCGACGACGACCCCTACCCCGCGGCCGGCCGACCGCCGCCTCGCCACACCGCCGCTAGACGTCACCACCCCGGCCCCTCCCGCCGCGCGGACGGTCCTACTGGTGGACGACGAGGACATGATCCGCTGCCTCGGCCGGTCGGTGCTGGAGCAGGCCGGGTACACGGTGCTGGAGGCCCACGACGGGGCCGACGCGGTGGACCTCTTCCGCCGCGAGCACGACCACATCGACCTGGTGATCCTCGACCTGACAATGCCGCGCCTCTCCGGCCGGGACGCCTTCCGGTCCATGACGGCGATCGCCCCGGACGCCCGGGTGCTCTTCTCCAGCGGGTACTCGGCCGACGACCTGTCGGACGTGACCGGTGCGGTCGGCCTCCTGGCCAAGCCGTACCGGCCTCAGGATCTGGTGACGGCGGTCCGGCAGGCCCTGGACACCCAGCATGAGTTGACCAGCCCCGCCGGTTGAGACGAGACGCCGCGCCCGCGTGCCGGGCGGCCAAACTCTCCGGTGATCCCCATTCCCCCGCCGCAGTACGCGGGCTAACCCCATTCTCGATACTCGGTGGCGAGCCGCCGACGCCAGTCGGCGGGTGTGCGACCCGTCACCCGCCGACTGGCGTCGGCGGGTGACGGGTCGCACAC
>DATLIF010000599.1:0-9100 GCA_035539575.1 Fimbriiglobus sp.
TGGTGGGGCGCCCCACCAGCCGGCTGACGCCGGCCGTTCGCCGTGGAGGCTCCGACGATGCCCCTGTACGTGTACGAGATTGTGCTCCCGGACGGCACCGGCGGGGAGACGTTCGAGATCATTCAGCCGATCAGTGCCAAACCACTGACGAAGCACCCGGAGAGCGGCCAGCCGGTCCGTCGGGTGATCGGCGTGCCGAACGCCCCGCGGACCTGGACCGCCTCCCAGGCCAAGGGCAAGCTCAGCGACAAGAAGCTCGAAGGGATGGGCTTCACCAAATACGTCCGCGGCGAAGGCGGTTACCAAAAGCGGTTCGGCAAAGGCCCCGACGTGATGAAGAAGCCGCCCAAGGAGTAGTTTCGTCGGGCGGGCCGAGTCTTCGCAGCCCGCCCGACAAGCCAGTCCGGCGACGGTCGCCTAGCATAGCCACATCCCCGACTTTCCCCCGGAGACAAGTCATGGCCACCGCGACCGGCACAACATACCGCCAGCTCTACATCGACGGCCGGTGGCAGGACGCCGCCAACGGCAAGCGGCTCGACGTGACCAACCCGGCCACCGAGAAGACCATCGCCCAGGTCGCCTTCGGCGGCCGCGAGGACTGCCGCCGGGCCGTCGAGGCCGCCGCGAAGGCCATGCCAGCCTGGATGAAGCTCACCGCTGCCGACCGTGCGAAGGTTCTCAAGAAGACCGCCGACCTGATGCGCGACCGCGCCGACAAGCTCGCCCGCGACCTGACCATGGAGCAGGGCAAGCCACTGGCCGAGGCCAAGGGCGAAGTCCTGCACTCGGCCGACACGTTCGAGTGGTTCGCCGAGGAAGGCAAGCGCGCCTACGGGCAGGTGATCCCGAACAGCGCCCCCGGCAAGCGGCACCTGACGATCAAGCACCCGGTCGGCGTCGTCGGGGCCATCGGGCCGTGGAACTTCCCGGTCACGCTGCAAGCCCGCAAGATCGCCCCCGCGCTCGCGGCCGGCTGCACCATCGTCTGCAAGCCGGCCAGCCAGACACCACTGTCGCTGGTCAACGTGTTCGACTGCCTGATCGAGGCCGGGCTGCCCGCCGGGGTGGCGAACCTCGTCATCGGCCCGGCCGCCGAGATCGCTGACGAGTTCCTGGAGAATCCTATCGTCCGCAAGATCAGCTTCACCGGCTCCACCGAGGTCGGCAAGCAGCTCATGCGGCGCGCCGCCGATCAGGTGAAGCGACTGAGCCTGGAGCTGGGCGGCCACGCACCATTTATTGTCTTCCCTGATGCCGACCCGGAGGTGGTGGCCAAGGCCGCGGTGATCGGCAAGTTCCGCAACAACGGCCAGGTGTGTATCAGCCCGAGCCGGTTCTTCGTCCACAAGGACGTGGAGAAGAAGTTCACCGAGGCGGCAGTCGAAGCCGCGAAGGCGTTGAAGATCGGCAACGGGCTGGACGCCGGCATCGAGGTCGGTCCGATGTTCGAGAAGAAGGCGATGGACAACACCCTCGACCTGATCGCCGACGCGAAGCAGAAGGGGGCCAGCGTCCTGACCGGCGGCAAGCGATCCGACCGGTTCGAGAAGGGCTACTTCTTCGAGCCGACGGTGCTGCGGGGCCTGTCGCCGGACACCAAGATGTTGACCGAGGAGCCGTTCGCCCCGGTGATGCCGGTGATGGACTTCTCGAAGCTCGACGACGTGATCGCGGCGGCGAACAACACCCGCTACGGGCTGGCGGCGTACGTCTTCACCAACGACCTGACGGTGGCCTGGAAGATGGCCGAAGGGATCGAGGCCGGCATCATCGGGCTGAACGACCCGGTGCCGGCGACGCCTCAGTGCCCGTTCGGCGGCATGAAAGAGTCCGGCATGGGCCGCGAACTCGGCCACGAGGGGCTGGAGGCGTACCTGGAAACGAAGTACGTCAGCATGAAGTTGCGGGACTAGAAGTGCGCTCTAACAGCGACCGGGGTTCGTTCCACTGGCGGTGAGCAATACGGCCCCGGCTTAACGATCCAACCCCTCCACAGGCCGCGTGAGCTACAGTTGCCTGACTGATGCACCCCTGGGGAACCCCCCCGGCGGGTCATGAGGAGGGCAACCATGGTCGTACGCATGTTGGTCGGGGCGTTGTGCGGGCTGCTGGCGGTCGGATGCGCGGATGATGAGCCGCCGGCTGCAACCCCGACCGTGCACGCCACGGTTCCGGCTCCCGCCGGCCGACAAGTCACCATGGCTGACTACGATCGGATCGAGCGAGGAATGACCCGATCGCAGGTCGAAACGGCCCTCGGTCCAGCCAAGACGGCAACATCCGACGAGGTCCTCGGTCCCCTTCCGAACGGGCCCCACATAGCCTGGTTCGACACGCGGCGTGTACTTGCCGAACTACAGTTGTTGAAGTGGGGGTCAGAGGGAAGCTGGGTGTACGCCGGGCTACTCCCAGGCGGTGAGGTTCGCGTCCGGTCCATGCGATTGCGGAGTGGCCCGAAGGCGGAGTCGGTGTTCGAGTTGTTCGGCACCTATTCGGTCGGACTGGATGGAGCGGTCACCATCCTGGACGACGGTCTAAAGGCGCCCCCGCCCTCTCGCAGGTCAACTGGAGTCCGCACACAGCCCACGGGTCCCACCCAGAAGCCCAAATCCACCCCGACCCCCTGATTGACTCAGGGCTTGCGCTCCTGCAACGCACCCACCGCCTCAGCGGGGCCTGAAATCCGTCCCATCCTGCCCCGAACTCACTGATAACCCGTCACGCGCCGGAGGGGCAGCGATGCGCTGGTGGTCCGTCATCCTTCTCGCCCTCGCTCCCGCCGCTGACGTGCCGCCGCACAAGAACGCGGCCATGCAATACTGGCTGGCGTTCGAGCTGGCTCCGCGGTGGAACACGCTCCCGAAGGAAGACCGCGAGCTGTTCGACAACTGGGACACCGTCCCGTTGACCAAGGACCGGGTCGAACGGCTCAAGCTCTGGCAGACCGCGCTGAAGTACGTCCACCGCGGCGCGGCCCTGACGGACTGCGTCTGGCCGAGTGACGTCAACTTTGCGTACGACGGGATCGGCACCTATACACCCCACCTCGACCACGCGACCACACTCACCCGGCTCGCCTGCCTGCGGGCGCGGTGGAAGTTCGAGCAGGGCAAGCCCGACGAGGCATTCCGCGACCTGCTGGCGGTTCTCAAGTTGACCCACCACGTTCGCCACAACGGCGGGATGTTGCCGTTCCTGCGCATGAGCAGCACCGAGCCGCTCGTCTGGCGGTGCGTCGCCCGGCACGTCGGCCACGCCGACCGGGAGTCGATCACCGCATTCCTCAAGGCGTGCGACACTCTCCCCAAACCCACCCAGGCGGCGGAGGCGATCCGGGTCGAGGGCGAGCACATGGCGGCCTGGTTCGCTACCCGCGGGCTGCACGTCGGCAGTCCCCTGCCGGGCGAGGAGGAGTACTACCTCGACCCGGACGACGCGCCGCTCGGCACGCTGGCGTTCTTCGCCGGGCTACAGACCGAGGCAGAGGCCGTCGCGGAGTTCATCACGGCGACTCAGCACGCCTACGGCCGCGCCGCCGAGTGCGCCGCGGTCCCACTTGAGAAGTTTCAGGAGTCGGCCGCCGCTTACGCCGAACAGTTCGGCGACAAGGGGCCGGCCGTCAGCCCGGACCCGATCGTGAACACCTATGGCAAGCTGATCGCCCCGGGGGTCCAGGTCCGCCTCACGGAGCTGCGCGTCGCCGCGGTCCGCGAGATGGCCCGGGCCGCACTTGTCGCCCGGGCGAAGGGGATGGAGCCGTCCAGGCCGGGCCAGGACCCGTTCACCGGCAAGCCGTTCCTGGTGAAGAAGACGCCCGACGGGTACGAGTTGCGGACGAACCCGACTCCGCTCCTGCCCAAGCCGGCGGTCCTCTCGATCCGGACGGCCGCGCCGTCCAAGCCATAGGGCCGACCGGACGGCCGAATTCCACTCGTCTTTCGCGCGAAAACGTGGTATTCATTGGTATCGTAATTCCCGCTCCAATTCGCCCCGGCCGGTGTTTCGGCCGGCTTGATTGAGGCCCCTCCGATGACCCGGATGAGCCGTGAGTTTAGCCTGGTACTGCTCGGAGCCGGAATCCTCACCGCCGGCTACTTCGCCGCTCCGTCTCGCGAGGAGGAGTTGGAGAAGAAGGCCGACGAACAGGCTGCCAAGCAGGTCGGCCACAGCGACACCGCCCACCGCCGACACATGGGCATCCCGCTGATCCTGTTCGTTCACAGCCCCGGGTACGCCGGCCCGTCCACCCGGTCCCCGGCCATGCCGAATACCAACCGCGGCGGTATCGGCGGCACCGGCCGCTCCATGGGCGCTGGCGGGAGCTGAGCACCCCATGCACCGCCAGCCGCTCACCCCCCGCCCCGACTGGCAGAAGCGGGTCGAAGGCTACGGCTTCCACTTCCACACCCTGGACGACGAGCCCTACTGGGACGAGTCCGCCTGCTACGTCTTCTCGAAATTCCAGATCGACACCATCGAGCGCGCCACCTACGCCCTGCACGAGATGTGCATGGAGCTGGTTCAGCGGGTGATCGACGAGCGGATGTTCGGCCTGTTCCTCATCCCCCGCGAGTTCGAGGACCTCATCATCCGAAGCTGGGAAGAAGACGAGCCGAGCGTCTACGGCCGCTTCGACCTCGCGTTCAACGGCCTCGACCCGCCGAAGCTCCTGGAGTACAACGCCGACACTCCGACCGCGCTGCTCGAAGCCGCGGTCGTCCAGTGGGACTGGCTCAAGGCGACTGACCCGCACGGCGACCAGTTCAACAACATCCACGACCGACTCATCGAGGCGTGGCAGGGCGTCCGCGAACGTGACGACGCCCCCTTGCACTTCGCCGCCATCAGCGGCGTCGTCGAGGACTACATCACCGTCGAGTACCTGCGCGACACCGCCATCCAGGCCGGGTTCGAGACGACCTACCTGGACGTCGAGGACATCGGCTGGGACGCGGGGCGCAAGCGGTTCGTGGACCCGGCCAACCGGCCGATCCACCGCATCTTCAAGCTCTACCCGTGGGAGTGGCTGATCCGCGACGAGTTCGGCAAGCACGTCCCGAACTCGCCGACGTTCTGGATGGAGCCGCCCTGGAAGATGATCCTGTCAAGCAAGTCGATCCTGCCGCTCTTGTACCAGATGTTCCCGGACTCGCCGTTCCTGCTGGAGGCGTCCTTCGAACTGCTGGAGGGCGACCACGTCAAGAAGCCGGTCCACGCCCGTGAGGGGGCGAACATTCAGGTGGTCCGCGACGGCCGGGTCGCGCTGGACACCGAGGGGCCGTACCAGGGTCCGTTCGTCTACCAGCGGATCGCACCACTCAAGCCGTTCGACGGCCGCTACCCGGTGATCGGGAGTTGGGTCATCAACGGCTGGGCGTGCGGCATCGGCATCCGCGAGGACAGCCAACTCGTCACCCAGAACACCAGCCGGTTCGTGCCGCACCGGATGGCAGACTGACTTCGGGTAGGGTGGGCAGTGCCCACCGTTCGGGTGTCACGGTGGGCACTGCCCACCCTACG
The DNA here is from genome assembly GCA_035539575.1 of Fimbriiglobus sp. GTDB lineage: Bacteria > Planctomycetota > Planctomycetia > Gemmatales > Gemmataceae > DASSAT01. The sequence continues at coordinate 5,524 of DATLIF010000599.1, forward strand.
CCCTGGTCGGGATGTAGAGTTGTTTGGGCGATGGTCCCATGAAGGATCAGTGGTCAAAGTTTGACCACCCAGGCTGCCAGATCGGCACACCTGGAAAGTGGCAACCTGGCACCCTGACCCCCACTGGTTGAGGCGGCGACTGAACCGAGGGGGTCAGGCCGCCAAACCGGCACCCTCAGAAAGTGGCGGTCTGGCGTCCTGACCCCCAATCAGGCAAACCAAGGACGGCCCGTGGACGAGGTATCCCCATGTCGTTGAACTGCAAGTTCGAGGAACTGGACGACGAGACCCGGGAGTACCTGAAGGCGGTCCGCACCCGCGGGGGCCGCGGCTCCCCGGGCGTCTACGCCCCGGCGGGCGACCCCCGGCCATTGATCGCGATCATCGTCGGCCCGCTGGTCGGGCTGCTGGCCTTCGTTCTGGCCCTGGGGTCGTCCAAGGACGCCTGGGCAGTGGCGATGCTCCAGACGGCCGGGCTTTTGTTCGGCGGCTGGTGCGTGGTCTACGCGCTGCGGCGGTGGTTCGCCCCGGGCGAGAGCTACGGCGGGGTGTTCGCGTACTTCGACCCGCTGCACGCCTACCAGGTGAAGGGAGAGACCGTCACCGTGACGCGGCTGCGGAACGTCCGGGCGGTGGAGGCGGACGGCGTCCGGGTCTGGTTCGCCCTACCCGACGGCGACGCTTCCATGCCGGTCGGGTCCGTGCAGAAGGCCCATCAGATCGAGAACTATTACGCTGTCATGGACGTGCTGGAGAAGCAGGAGGGGGGTCCGTGGCAGAACGCCCCGGCCGCGGAACTGGGCGCCGCAGCACGGATGACCGCGGACGAGGGGCAGGCGCCGCAGCGGACCGAGCACCTGGACCTCGACCTGCAAAAAGTCCCGGAGGAGCCGGGCCGCCGGAACCGGGCCGGCCTCGGCTTCGTCTGGCTGATACTGATCCCGGCCGCGGCGGCCTCCATTTACTTGACGTTAGCGACGGTCAACCGCCCACTCGGGGATGACCTGGCGTTCGAGAGGGCCAAGGCGGACGGAGCGCCCGGCCTGCGCGGCTACCTGCTGGACGACCGCAACACCCGCAACCGCGACGAGGCCCGGCGGCTGCTGGCGCAGCAGTACGATGCCCCGATCGCCCGACTCAACTGGCCGCCGGCCGCCAAGAACCCGGAACTGCGCCAGGGCATCGTCAAGCTACTGGAGATGCTCAAGACGTCCGAGACGCCCGTGGTGGCGATCGTAGTGACGGAAGACGGTGCCGACGCGAACTGGGTCGGCCGGGCGACCGAGATGCGCCGGGAGGTGGCCGACGGGCTGGCCCGTGGGATCGACCCGGCGCTGATCGCCTTCGCCGAGCCGCCGAAGGACCAGCCGGCGCACGTGTCGATCCGCTACCGGCTGGTGCCCGACCGGTTAGGCAACAACTCCGCCACCGTGGACGTCGAGATCCGCACGGACCTGGAGAAGCCGCCGGTCGCCACGGGGTCGTGGGAGGCGATCCCCGCCGCGAGCGGTATCCCCACGACGACCGTGGTCAATGTCTTGAAGGCGGCGATCTGTACCGAACTGGTCGGCCGCTACGTCCCGGCCCCGCCGCCAGACTTCGGCGGCGGCGACTTCTAGCCGACCGCGACCCCGACCAGGACGTCGTACCCGGCGTGAGCGCCGACCGCGACCCCGAACCCGCGGACGACGTACAGGGCGGTGAAGTACAGCCCGGCCACGGTGCGGAAGAGGAACCGGGCCGGGACCATCTCTTCCCCGCTGGGCCCGACGTGGTGAGCGGCGGCGAACGTCAGCGCCGCCCCGACCCCGGCAAGCAGCACGGCCGGCAGCACTGGCATCGCCACCATCCGTAGCAGGAAGCACGTCACGGAGAACAGCCCGAGCCGGAACAGGACTTCTTCGTAGATACCAGCCCCGACGTAAGTGACGACCTGCCCCGCGGCCGGCGTGCGGAACGACACGCTGGCGACCGGCATGCCGAACTGGCTCATCAGCGGCTCGAAGTTTCGGGCGACGGCCCACAGCCCGACGGCGAACAGCAGGCTCTCCAGTACCATCCCAAACCCGGTGGCCAGCGGCTCCTGCGGCCGGGTCGGCCAGTTCGCCCAGCTCCTGGCCAGCAGAACCGCGACGACCACCGCCGGCGCGACCCACGGCTGGCCCAGCCCGTACCGCTCCAGGCCCCAGCGTAGCCAGGCGTCGGCGCCGTTGCGCAGGGCGTTCGGGTCGGTGCCGCCGAGGTGGATCACCCCGACCTCGTAGATGATCAGTAGCGGCAAAACGAACAGCAGGCAGGCCCACGGGTGCCGGGTGGCAGCGAAGTAGCGAGTCATGACGGCGGGCCGGCGAGGGACGAAACGCGGACACCGGACCGAACTGGGTTCGGTCCGGCCAGGCGGGCTACCCGGGTATTCGCCGCGGGTGTCGGAATCTTCACCCGCACAGTTCGGGGTAGTGCTTCGCCAGCAGCCGCGTCCGCTCGGCCGCTGTGAGCACCCGGACCACCCCGCCGCGCTCGGCGGCAGCGAGGTCCACAAACTCCGGCCGCGGCAGCACCACCCCCGCGGCGTCGGTCAGCACCGCCACGACCGGCCGGGCTGTCAGACGCAGGTTCACCCGGTTGGTGTGGTTGGCCACCACCACCCCGACCCGGCCGTCGGTCAACTCGACCACCGTGCCGACCGGATGGAACGCCAGCGCCAGCAGGTACTCGGTGAAGTCGCGGTCGAGCCGGCCGTGCTCGGCGGCCAGGAGCGTGTCGGTCAGGGCCGTGCGGGGGTCCGAGGCCGGACGGTGCGGCCGCTCGCAGGCCGACGCCGCGTAGAAGTCGCAGACAGCCAGCATCCGAGCCAGGGACGGGATGTCGTCCCCGGACTTCGAGTGTGGGTAGCCGGTGCCGTCCGGCCGCTCGTGGTGGGCAACGATCGCGTCCGCGACCAGCCCCAGTTCCGACAGGGCACTGCGGATGAGGGCGGCGCCGGCCTCGGGGTGGGCGTCCACCTGTCGCCGTTCGTCCGCGTCGAGCGGGCCGGCCTTCGCCAGCACCGCGGCCGGCACCCGGAGCATGCCAATGTCCATGAGCAGCGCGGCGACGACCGCCACTGCCGGTCGGGTGGACCACTCGTAGTCCTGCGGAGCGACGCGGGCGACCACCTGAGCGACGGTCAGCGCGTGCGCGGCCACGAACCGGGCCGGGGCCGGCACGGTCGGCCCGCCAGGGTAGGCGCACGTCGAATGCGGGTCAGCGTACAAGAACCGCAGCGGGGCCGTTCCGCGGGCCTCGTCCAGGAGTTGCTCGGCGAGTTCGGCCAGCCAGGCCGCGTCCACGGCCTTGCCAGCCGCGAGGCCGGCAAGGCGGCGGGCCAGCCCGTCGATCCGCTCCACGTCCCGCCGACGAGCCTCGACCGCCGACCCGGCCACGGTGAGCCGGTCGCGGACGGCCCGCAGCATCGCCTCCACCCCGTCGCACATGCGGAGTTGCGCGTCGGCCGAGGACGGGAACGCCTGCACCATCCGCAGGGCGGCGTCGGTCAGGGCGACGGTGTCCCGGGCGTACCCGACGAGCGGGTCCGCCG